>CAITEF010000277.1 GCA_903891315.1 uncultured Rhodospirillales bacterium
GTTCGTGCAAGCGGCGAGAACGGCGGACTGCGCTTCGCTGGTCCGCCCCACGGGCTGGTGGCGGAATTGACGGACGCAACTCCGCAAACCCTTCTTACCCTCGACGAATACCGCACCCTGTTCCGGAAACTTCCTATCAGCGTGCGAGCGCACATCATCGCGGCCTGGGGCGAACCGAGCGCGCCGGTTACGCTGCGTCACGCCCAACGCGGGAACATCACGGTCTGCGTCGAGCCGGATCGTGGCTCTCGGTTGGATCGGAAATCCGGCTATCACGACCCGGACCTGCCGCCCGCGCACGCCTATGTCGGGTTTCATCTGTGGCGGCGATATGTGCTTGATGCGCACGCGGTGCTCCATCTTGGTGCGCATGGTGCGCTGGAGTGGTTGCCGGGCAAGGCTGTGGCTTTGTCGGAGCATTGCTTCCCGGCAGCCCTGCTTGGGCCGGTCCCGGTCATCTATCCTTATATCGTCAACAACCCTGGTGAATCCGCCGCCGCGCGCAGGCGGCTGGGGGCGGTGACGATTGGGCATATGACGCCGCCGTTGCGTCGCGCCGGGATGTCAGGCGATACCGTCGAACTTGAGCGGCTGATTGACGAATATTCCGCAGCCGATGGGCTGGATGCGCGTCGGGCGAAGATGTTGCGCGGTGAGATTCTCACCCGCGCCGCCGATGCTGGGCTACTGGCGGAGGCGGGGGTGGAGAGCGGCGACGACACTGAGGCGTTGGCGCGGCTCGATGCGTATCTGTGCGATATCAAGGATATGCAGATCAGCGACGGGCTGCATGTCTGGGGCGAGACGCCGGTGGCGCGTGCGGCGTTGCTGGAAACTTTGCGTGCGACCAACCCGAGCACGACGGATCTCGAAGCCCGTCTTGATGCGTGCGCCGAGGCTGAGAACGCGGCTCTGCTCGCAGCGCTTGACGGACGTTTCGTCCAGCCCGGCCCGTCCGGTGCGCCGAGCCGGGGGCGGGCGGATGTGTTGCCGACGGGGCGGGTTTTGACGCCGACCGATCCGCGCGCGATGCCGACGCGGTCAGCATTGGCGCTCGCCGAGAAATCGGCGGCGTTGCTGTTGCGGCGGCATTTGCAGGATCAGGGCGAGAATTTGCGCCGGATCGTGCTTGATCTGTGGGGCTCAGCCTCCTTGCGCACCGGCGGGGAGGATTTCGCGCTGGGGCTGTATCTTCTGGGCGTGAAGCCGCTGTGGGATGAAGGCTCGTTTCGCGTCTCCGGCTTCGAGATCATCCCGCTGCCGGTGTTGGATCGACCGCGTGTGGACGTGACGTTGCGGGTCTCCGGCCTGTTCCGTGATGCGTTTGCGGCACAAATTGCCCTGTTCGATCAGGCCGTCCGTGCGGTCGCGGCACGTGACGAGCCGGAGGAATGGAACCCGCTTGCCGGGCTGACACAGCGCGAGGAGACGGCGCGGGTGTTTGGCGCGGCACCGGGGGCGTTTGGCACTGGGATCGAGGATGCGCTGGCACGTCTCACGGAGACCGACGATTTGGGAGCCGCGTGGCTCGCGCATTCGGCCACAGCTTACGGCCAGGATCTTGACGGTACCGCTTTGCCCGACCGACTCGCCAGCCTCGTCTCGGCGGCGGAGGCGTTTGTGCATCATCAGGATCACGCCGAATCCGACGTGCTGGAGCCGACCAACGCCGCCCACGAGGGCGGGTTTGCGGCGGCGGCGGCGAGTTTGGGGGCGTCCCCTGCCCTCTATCGCGCTGACACCTCCCGCCCCGATCTGCCCGCTTTGCGAACGCTGGGCGAGGATCTGGCCCGTGTGGTGCGGGCGCGGGCGGCCAATCCGGCGTGGATTGCGGGACAGATGCGGCATGGCTATCGCGGGGCTGCGGAGATTGCGCGGGCCGTGCACGGGCTGACCAGTTTTGCGGCAACGACCAAGCTGCGGCTCGACCGGCAATTTGATCTTTTGTTCGATGCGACATTGGGGAATCCCGAGGTCGATGCTTTCCTGACCCAAGTCAACGCCGCCGCGCGCGCGGACATGGCACAACGATTCGCCATTGCTCGCACCCGTGATTGGTGGCGGCCACGGCGCAATGATGTGGGGATGGGATTGTTCGAAGAATGACGCGTCGTGGCTGGTGCCCTTCCCTGTTCTCCCCGATGCAAACTGGCGACGGGTTGCTGTTGCGCCTGAAGCCACGGCTCGGCGTGCTCACCGCCCCCACTGCGCGCAGCCTCGCTGACGCTTCGGCGCAATTGGGCAATGGCATTCTGGGCCTGACCAATCGCGGCAATCTGCAATTGCGTGGCTTCACTGAGGCGAGTGCTGCGACATTCGCGGAGATCGCCATTTCGCTCGGGCTTGCCATGCCAGATCCGGCAGCGGAGGCGCGGCGTTGTGTGTTGGCACCGCCGTTGATCGGGCTTGACCCGGAATTGCACCCGTCCTGTTTCGACATCGCTCGGGAATTGGATGACAGCCTGGCCAGTCGAGCCGAGTTCTCCGGGCTGCCGGGCAAGTTCGGCATCGTGGTGGATGGCGGCGGGGCGCTGCCGCTGGCGGAGGTGAAGGGCGATATTCTGGTGCAGCCGGACGGTGATTTCGCGCTGATCTCGCTCGATGGAGGCCAAAACGCCGCTCGGGTTCGGCTGGCGCTGGCGGTGGAAGCGACGCTGAATGTTGTGCGGTCGTTTCTCGATGCAGATCCGGTGCCCAGGATGCGCGACGCTGATCCGGCGATGATCTTTGCCGCGTCTGGACTTCCGCCCCGCTTTGCCAAGTTGCAGCGAACGTCACGCCCAGCGATCGGCGAACTCCCCGGTGCGATCGGGCTTGGGATGCCGTTTGGGATGATGCGGGCGGAGGATCTGGTGGCATTGGCCGATCTCGCTGAGATGCGCGGGGACACCACGCTGCGGCTCACCCCGTTCCGCGCCATTCTCGTCCCGGGCGTTAAGGTGCTGCCGAGGCTGGTGTTGCCGACAACGCATGCGATTCTCGACCCGCTTGATCCGCTGTTGCGCGTCGAAGCCTGCCCTGGTGCGCCGGCTTGTATGTCGGCCACCGTGGATACCTTGGCGGCGGGGCTGCGCGCGGCGGCGGAGGTGACGTGGCAGGACGTGCTGCATGTCAGCGGTTGCGCCAAAGGCTGTGCGCATTCGGATGCCGCATCGGTCGCTCTGGTCGGCCATGACGGGGCTTGGGATCTGGTGCGGCATGGTCGCGCCGGTGACGCACCGATATTGCGCGGGCTCTCACTCGAATCCATCCTGGCGCAAATCGGCATCCAAGAATGACAACGACACTCGATTACATCCGCGACGGGGCAGCGATCTATGTTCAGTCCTTCGCCACGATCCGCCGTGAGGCCGATCTGGCGCGGTTCTCGCACGCTGAGGCGCGGGTGGCAGTGCGGGTGATCCATGCCTGCGGGATGGTGGAGATTGCGCGTGAATTGGTGTTCTCGCCTGGGTTCACCGAGGCGGCGGAGGTGGCGCTCAAGGCGGGCAAGCCGATTTTGTGTGACGCGCAGATGGTGGCGCATGGCATCACCCGCGCACGGCTTCCGGCGCGCAACGAGGTGATCTGCACGCTGTCGGAGCCGGAAGTTCCCGCACTCGCCGCCCAGATCGGCAACACGCGGTCGGCTGCGGCAATGGCGTTGTGGGGGGCGCGGCTGGAAGGTGCTGTTGTCGCCATCGGCAATGCGCCGACGGCATTGTTTCACCTGTTGGAGATGATCAACGATGGGGCTCCGCGCCCGGCGGCGGTGATCGGGTTGCCGGTGGGGTTTGTGGGTGCTGCCGAGAGCAAGGCGGCGTTGATGGAGCGGGATATTCCCTACCTCACTCTGCCGGGACGCAAAGGCGGCTCGGCGATGACGGTGGCGGCGGTGAACGCGCTGGCGAGTGAGCGCGAATGAGCGGCACGTTGCATGTGGTGGGCATGGGGCCGGGTGATCCGGAGCTGATGACGCTCAAAGCGGCGCGGATTCTGGCGTCGGCCCCGGTGTTCGCGCATTTCGCCAAGATTGGCCGGGCCGGGCATGCGCGCAACATTTCTCAGGGAAAGACCGCGCCCGATGCGACGGAATTGCGGTTCGACTACCCCTACACGACGGAAATCGACCTCGCTGATCCGCGTTACCTCGCGGGCATGGGAGAGTTCTATGAGCAATGCGCGCAGACCGTGGCGAAGCATCTGCAGGCCGGTCGTGATGTGGCGTTGCTGTGCGAGGGCGACCCATTTTTCTACGGCTCGGCAATGTATGTGTTCGACAGGCTGCGGGAATCCCATCCCACCGAGGTGATTCCGGGCGTGACGGCGATGAGCGGGGCGTGGTCGCGGTGTTCGGTGCCGATGACGCATGGCGATGATCGGCTGACGGTGCTGCCGGGCACGCTGGAGGAAGATGAACTCGCCGAGCGACTGGCGGATGCGGATGCGGCGGTGATCATGAAGATAGGTCGCAATCTGCCGAAGATCCGGGCGGCACTCGAACGCGCGGGGCTGTGCGAGCGGGCGATCTATGTGGAGCGCGCAACGATGCGCGATGAATTGGTCTGCAAGGTCGCCGATCTTGACCGCGCGCCCGCGCCGTATTTCGCGCTGATCCTGGTCCCGGGCAGGCAGGGCGCGCGATGAGTGGGTGGGTTCGGGTGGTCGGGCTGGGGCCGGGTGCTGCTGGGCTGCTGGCCCCGGATGCGGCGCAGGCTGTGGCGGCGTCGAGTGATTTGATTGGGTATGCGACCTATCTGGATCGGGTGACGCTGAGCGAGGGCCAAATTCGGCATGCGTCGGATAATCGCGAGGAACTTGCCCGTGCGCGCAATGCGCTGAGCCTTGCCGCCGAGGGGCGTCGGGTGGCGGTGGTGTCGGGCGGTGATCCGGGGGTGTTCGCGATGGCGAGCGCGGTGTTTGAGGCGTTGGAGGCGGGGCCGCTGGCGTGGCGGCGGCTGGATATCGAGGTGGTGCCGGGGATTTCGGCGATGTTTGCCGCCGCCGCTCGGTTGGGTGCGCCTTTGGGGGCGGATTTCTGTGCGATTTCGCTGTCGGACAATCTCAAGCCGTGGTCGGTGCTGGAGGCGCGACTGCGGGCGGTGGCGACGGCGGGGTTGGTGATCGCGCTCTACAATGCGCGCTCGCAGGCAAGGCCGGATCTGTTGGGGCGAGCGTTTGCGGTGCTGGCGGAGATCCTGCCGGGCGGGACGGTGGTGGCGTTTGCGCGGGCGGTCTCGACGGAGGCTGAGCGGATCGACATCACCACATTGGCCGAGGCTGATCCGTCGCTGGTGGATATGCGCACGCTGGTGCTGATCGGGACGGCGGCGACGCGGCTGATTGTGCGGGAGGGGGCGGCCCCCTTCGTCTATTCGCCGCGTTTCGTGGAGGCGAGCGCGTGAAGCCAGGCGAGCGCTTGATCGGCATCCTCAACGCTCTCGCCCCAATCGGGCAATGGCGGGCGTTCGACCATGATCACCTTAAGGCCGTGACGGCGCGCGGCTTCGAGTTTGGGCTCGGTGGCGCGGCCGCCGGAGTTTTTGGTGACGATGATTTCGATCTGATGCTCGGTGAGCAAGGCGAATTCGTCGTCCAGTCGGAACGGGCCGCGCAGAGGCAGACTGGTGGCGTCGGGCGGCATGGTCTGCGGGGCGGGCGGGTCGACGCTGCGGACGAGATAGGCGTGCTGGGGGGCCGCGCGGAAGGCGGCGAGGTCTTTCTGGCCGATGGTGAGCAGAACGCGGCGGCGTGTGGTGCCGATGGCGAGGGCGGCAGATTGCATATCGGGCACCATCGTCCAATCGTCGCCGGGGCGCGGTGTCCAGGCCGGGCGGTTGATCGGACAGAAGGCGATGTCGATTTGGCGCGCGGCTGCGAGGGCGTTGCGCTTCATCTGGCGGGCGAAGGGGTGGGTGGCGTCGATCAGCGCGTCATAGCCGCCATCGCGCAGGAATGTCGCCAGCCCCTCGGCACCGCCGAAGCCGCCGACGCGCCAGGGGATTGGGGCTGGGCGGGGGGATCTTGTGGCACCGGCGTAGGAGAGCAGCGGGTCAAAGTGCTGCTCGTCTTTCAGCGCGGTGGCCAGAGCGGTCGCCTCGGTGGTGCCGCCGAGAATGAGAATTTTCATCGCCATACAGGGCTGGTCGCATGAGCGCGCCGTTTCTGTCCATCATCGGGATTGGCGAGGACGGCGTGGCCGGGTTGTCGGAGGCGGCGCGCGAGGCGGTGCGGCAGGCGTCGCTGGTGGTGGGCGGGGCGCGGCATTTGGAATTGGCGCGGGGGCTGATCACTGGGGAGAGCGAAATCTGGCAGAGGCCGATCCAGGCCAGCATTCCTCGCATTCTGGCGCGCAGGCCGCAGAAGGTAGCGGTGTTGGCCTCGGGTGATCCGTTCTTTCATGGCGTGGGGCCGATGTTGGCGGAGGCGGTGGGCGCGGGCGGGTGGCGTTGTATGCCGCAGATCTCGTCGGTGGCGCTGGCCTGTGCTCGGCTGGGTTGGGCCCAGAATACTATCGAGGTGCTCTCGCTGTGCGGGCCGCCGATTGAGACGCTGGGGCGCGCGTTGTTTCCGCAGACGCAGCTGCTGGTGCTGAGTGCGGATGAGACCACGCCCGCCAAAGTGGCCGCCTATCTCTGCACGCGTGGTTATGGGGCGAGTGAGATCACGTTGCTGGAAGCGCTTGGCGGTCCGGATGAGCGGGTTCGCACGACGACGGCGGATTGCTGGGATCTGGATCGGGTGCATCGGCTGAATCTGTTGGCGATCAGCCTTCGCGGTCCGGTCTCGGCTGCGTTGGTGCCGGGGCGCGGGGATGCGGCATTCGAGCATGACGGGCAGATCACCAAGCA
>CAITEF010000278.1 GCA_903891315.1 uncultured Rhodospirillales bacterium
CGCCGACAGCGAATCGCCCAGCACCAGCAGGCGCGGCTTGCCTGCCGAGATGAAAAGACAGCAACACAGCGCAAGGGCCGCTTTCCGCAAGCCACCTGACAGGCCATATCCTTTGGCCATGGACGTTATCATCACGCCTCCGGCCCACAGCGGCACCAGTTCTGAAACCCTCGCCCTGGTCGAGGTGCGCGGCCTCACCCTCACGGTGCCCGCAGCCTCGGGTCCGGTCAACATCCTGCGCGGGATCGACCTTCGGATTTCCGCTGGTGAGGCCGTCGGAGTTGTCGGACCGTCGGGTTCCGGCAAGACCAGTTTGCTGATGGTGCTGGCCGGTCTGGAGCGGGCGAGTTCGGGTCTGGTGCAGGTCTGCGGCTCTGACCTTTCCGGTATGAACGAGGACCAGTTGGCGGCACTGCGTCGCCGCGAGATCGGCATCGTCTTTCAGGCGTTCCATCTGATCGGCAGCATGACCGCGCTGGAGAACGTGGCGATCCCGCTCGAACTCGCCGGCGTGGCCGATGCGATGGCGCGCGCCGAGGCGAGCCTGCGCGATGTCGGGCTTGGTCATCGCCTGACCCATCTTCCCGGCCAGCTCTCCGGCGGTGAGCAACAGCGCGTGGCGTTGGCCCGCGCCTTTGCCGCCCGTCCGCGATTGCTGCTCGCCGATGAGCCGACCGGCAATCTGGATCGCGCCAACGGCGCCGCCATCATGGAATTGCTGATGGGCATGCGCGCCCGCTTCGGCACCACGCTGATGCTGATCACCCATGATCCGGATCTGGCGGCGCGGTGTGACCGCACGATTACGATGGCGGACGGAAAGATCGTTTGATGATCGCCCTCGCCTGGAAACTCGCATGGTGTGACCTGCGCGGCGGTGCGCAGGCGATCCGTGGCCTGCGCGTCGTCGTCGCCTGTCTCGCCCTTGGTGTGGCGGCGATGGCCGGTGTCGGCTCGCTGCGGGCTGCCATCGAGGCGGGGCTTGCCGAGAATGGTGCCAAACTGCTCGGCGGCGATCTTGCCGTCCAAGGCGGCGCGCAGCCGCTGCCCGACGATTTGCGCGAATTCCTGCGTGCGCGCGGGGCGCGGCTGTCCGATTCCACCTCGATGCGCGCCATGCTGATCGCCCCCAGCGGTGAGCGCCAGCTTGTCGAACTGCGCGCCGTCGACGCCGCATGGCCGCTGATCGGCACCGCCATGTTCGACCCCGACGCCAAGCTCGCGCCCGGCAGTATCGTCGTCGATCCTCTGGTGAGCGGGCGTCTGAGCGTGAAGACCGGGGACACGCTGCGTCTCGGCCATGCCGAACTCCGCCTCGCCGGCAACGTGGTGGAGGAGCCTGACCGGATCGCCACCCAATCCATCCTCGGCCCGCGCGTGTTGGCACGGGTGGAGGACATCGCCGCTACCGGGCTGGTGCAGCCGGGGGCCCTGGTCAATTTCGAACTGCGCGCTGCGCTGCCGAAAGGCACCGACATCCAGGCGACGATCAACGCCATCCGCTTCAATTTCCCCGACACTGGCTGGCGCATCCGCGAGTCCGCCGACGCAGCACCCAATCTCCGCCAATTCCTAGACCGCACCGCCTCGTTCATGACGCTGGTCGGCCTCACCGCATTGTTGGTCGGTGGGATCGGCGTGGCGAATGGGGTGCGGGCGTGGCTGGAGAGCCGGGCGAAGGCGATTGCGACCTTGCGCTGTCTGGGTGCGGCCCCGCGCTTCGTCTTCGCGGTGCTCGCCTTGCAGGTGGCGGTGCTGTCAGTGACGGGCATCCTGATCGGACTCGCCTCGGGCGCCGGTTTGCCGCCGCTGGTCGGATACGCGTTTGCCGATGTGTTGCCGATCCCACCGCATGCCGGGTTGTATTGGACGCCTTTGTTGATGTCCGGCCTCACCGGGGCGCTGACGGCAGCGAGTTTCGCGCTCTGGCCGTTGGCGCGAGCGATGCGGATCTCGGGGGCTGCCCTGTTCCGTGACGCTTTGCTGCCGGACAGCGCCAAGCCGGGCTGGGCGCTGATTCTGGCGAGCCTGCTGTTGGGCAGCGCGCTCGTCGCCACCGTCATCGCCGGGACCGACGAGAAGCGCTTCGCGCTGTTCTTTTGTTTGGGCGCGCTGGCAACGCTCGCGCTGTTCCGCGCGGGGGCTTGGCTCCTGATGCGGGCGCTCGCCCATCTTCCGGCCCCGCCTCGTCCTTGGGCAAGGCTGGGCTTGGGCAATCTCTACCGCCCTGGCGCGCCCACGCGGACAATGCTGGTCTCGGTCGGCCTCGGCCTTTCAACGCTGGCCGCCGTGTCGCTGATCCAGGGAAATGTGACCGAGCAGCTGCAAGGCGGCATGTCTGACAAGGCCCCGAGCTTCTTCTTCATCGACATCCAGCCCAGCCAGTTGGCGAAGTTCCGCGAGATCGTTGATGCAACGCCGAACGTGACCGAGCTCAAGGACGTGCCCAATCTGCGCGCTCGTCTGGTGGCGGTGCGCGGCATTCCGGTCAGCCAGTTGCAAGTCTCACCTGACTCCGCCTGGGCGCTGCGCGGTGATCGCGGCCTGACCTACACGGCGACAATGCCGGAGGGCACCCGTCTGGTGGCGGGCAAATGGTGGGCGGCTGACTATAACGGCCCGCCACAAATCTCGCTCGATTCCGGCCTCGCGCATGGCTGGGGGGTCAATCTCGGCGATGTCATCAAGGTCAACGTGCTGGGACGCGACATCGACCTCACCGTGACCAGCCTGCGCGACGTGCAATGGCGCACGATGGGGATCAACTATGTGATGATCGCCAGCCCCGGCCTGCTGGAACGCGCGCCGCATTCGCATATCGCAACCCTCAAACTGCCCGACAATGAGCAGGCGGCCCTGCTCAAAGCGGTCACCGACGCGCTGCCCAACGTGACCGGAATCCGGGTGTCGGATGTGCTGGCCTCGGTGAGCGTGCTGTTCGGCCAACTTGCCACCGGCTTGGCCGCAACCGGAGCGCTCACTTTGGTCTCCGGTATGCTGGTGCTGGGTGGGGCGGTGGCCGCGGGGCAGCGGCGGCGGGTGGCGGAGGCGGTGATCCTCAAGACGCTGGGCGCGTCGCGCGCGCAAATCCGGGCGGCGTGGCTGGTCGAGTTCGGCCTGCTCGGGCTGGTGGCGGGGCTGATCGCCGCGGCGGTTGGCACGGCGGCAAGTTGGGGCGTGTTGCATTACGTGATGCACGCCGAATGGGATTTTCTGCCGGGCACGCTGGCGCTCACGATGGTGGGAAGCACGGCGCTGCTGTTGTTATTCGGCTATGCGGGCACCGAGGCAGCACTGCGGGTTCGCCCCGCCGGTATGTTGCGGAACGAGTAGCATTCGCGCCGCGTCCATCCGCCTTTCTTCAGTTTAATCCCGGTAAAGCTTGAAAGGTAAGCGTGGATGGAGAAAATATGGCATCAAGACGGCGGGGTATTTTACCCACGTCTCTGTTGAGGACCAAGAACCATGGCTTACGGCCCAGATTTTCGTGCCTATCCTGGCTCCGGCAGCGCCGCCACGGCGGCCGCGCAGGTGGATGCCGGGCTTCGGGCTTACATGCTCAATGTCTACAACTGGATGGCGTCCGGCCTGGCGCTGACCGGCATCGTTGCCTATGCCTGCAACGCGTACCTGCTGGATTACTTCTATCCGCTGGTGATGACACCGCGCGGGCTGGTGCACGCACCTGGCGCGCTTGCCTATGTGGCGATGTTCGCGCCGCTCGGCTTCGTGATGGTGCTCAGCTTCGGGGTGAACCGGCTCTCCACCACCACAGCGCAGGCGCTGTTCTGGCTGTTCGCAGCCGCGATGGGCGCCAGCCTGATGAACATCTTCCTGGTCTATACCGGGGAGAGCATCGTGCGCGTCTTCTTCATCACCTCGGCCACCTTCGCCGCGATGAGCCTGTGGGGCTACACCACGCGCTCTGACCTCAGCAAGATGGGCAGCTTCCTGGCGATGGGGCTGATCGGCATTGTCCTGGCTGGCTTGGTGAACATGTTCATCGGCTCCAGCGGTCTGCAATTCGCCATCAGCATCATCGGCGTGATCGTCTTCACCGGTCTGACCGCGTTCGACACCCAGCGCATCAAGGCGGGCTATCTGCAATCGGCCTATATGGGCGGCATGATGGGTGGCCAGAAGCAGAGCGTTTATGACGCGCTGACGCTGTATCTGAACTTCATCAACCTGTTCATGCTGCTGCTGCAGCTCACCGGTGACCGTCGCAG
>CAITEF010000279.1 GCA_903891315.1 uncultured Rhodospirillales bacterium
CCTTGCCCAGCGACTCCGGAATACCGGTGCTGATGCGCGAACCGCCGGCGGTGGTGTCGTATCGCTCCTGGTTGTCGCGGTCCTTGGCGATGATGACCCGATCGCCCCAGTGCTTTCGATACCACTCGGAGGCGATCAGGCGGCGTGCGGTGACCGCATCTTCCTGTGCCTTGTTCGCGCCGTAGCTGCCGCAGAGGAACCGCACGCCGGGCCCGATCAGAGGGTATTCAGGGTCCGCTTTCTGGGCCCAGGTCCACACCGGCCACGCGATTCCGACCGCGGAAGTTTTGGATGATCTGAACCGAACATTGATCAGCAGCCGCTTGATGTCGCCGGCTGACACGGCCTGGAGGTGTTCGCATATAGCGCGCAAATGCCAACCGCCAGTGAACGGCGCCGGATCGAATGCCGGCCACGCCACGCGGAGGAAATCGTACAGCGAGTCTTCGCAGACGCTGCGCTCCAACTCGTCGCGGAAGCGAGCCATGCCATCCGGGGAAAGAAGCGCCGGGCTGAGGGGCATAGGCTACTGTTCCGGCAACCCCTTCAACTTCGATAGGTCGATCGAGGTGTAGGCGTCAGGCTTTACGGCCCACGCCCCGCACACCTCGCTCTCGGGCGTAATCGGCCAGAACGTATCGGTGATCGGGACCGCTCGCGCGGTGACCGGGTGCTGCTGCATTCCGATCAAAATGATCGTCGGCGGCTTTTGCCGGCACTTGCCGAGCGGTTGATCGTCCTGAAGGCGGGTCCAGAACCGACAGGAGTCGCATCGGTCAGAGTGACCGTTGGTGGCGCTCACGACATTTTCTCTCCGTGGTGCATCGACTTGATGTGCTGGTGGAAATACGCCCCGGGCGACTTGGACGCCAGCAGCGCGGCATGAACATCGGTTCCAACCGTTCCGTATCGGTACGTCCCGCCGTTCCGAAACTGCACGTAGAGCGCTTGTCCATCGTGGCCGACGGCGGCGATGTTGCTGGATTGGACTGGCAGCATAGGGGGCGTGGCCGTCGAGGAAGATGCTTGCTCGGCGAGCGGCAGATCGGCTGATGACGCGGGTTCTACTGGCTCCGGCGCACGAGGCATCAGCGCCTCGACCCAGTCGGGCAGCGGAGGCAGGTCGGAATTATCGCTCATGGCCGAGGTGCTTCGCAGGACATACCGCGCTGGATCGGCCACACCGCCGACAGGCGGCCCGCCGGATCGACCGTCGCGCAAGCCACAACCCACACGAAATCATTCCCACTCCAGACCAGAATTTCACCCGGTTTTCCGGGAGGAATCGATACCACCTTCTGATGGCAATGAAGCGTGTCGTGCGGGCACGGCCATGGAGACATTTCCGGTTCAGCGCTGTGCGCCGCCACCGAGAGCATTCCTATGCCGAGCGCGGCCGCAAGAGCGGCGATAATCCGATCAAGCACCGGCCGGCCCCCGCTTTGCCTTTTCCATCTGCTCCGCCGCCAGCTTGGGTGTCCGGCCGTACACCAACGTCACTTGCATGCCGTCGACATCGAACGTGATCGATTTCTCGTGGTACGACAGGGTGGCAATGTTCCCGGCGACCAACCCCAGGATCAGATGCCGCTTGCCGTCAGGCATCTTGACCAACTCTCGGTGAAACCCCATCGCCGCTATCCTCTCATATCAGTGTCGGTGGACCCTGGTAGATCATGAAGCCGGTGTTGATCCGCGCCGATGGCGCTTCACGGCCGCGCTGGTTTCGCGCCTCACGTTCGGCGACCTCGCGATCGTAGGCGATCTGCCGCATCCGTTCCCGAATGGCGGCGCCGTCCTCGCAAGCGTAGGGCGGTGGTTCGTACTCGGGCGAGACATCGTCGCTCATGCTTCAGGCCCCTTGGGTGGATGTGCCCAGTGCGTCGGCGGCGTGCCCTTCATCCACATCCATGGATTCGCCGGCTCACGGCAAATGCGCCAGCCCTCTCCGCCTCGGCTGTGATAGGGCTTCGTCCGGTGAACGCCTTGCGTCGATTTTCCGCACCAGATTACCAGCAACGTAACGTCATTCGGCGGAGGTACCGCGGACACGCTGTGCCAGATAATGGTTTCTGTAGCTGTGCCGTCCGCGGCAGTGCTCATGCTTTGGTCCCTGGCTTGTACCCGTCGATCAGACGTTGCATAGCCCATTCGGGCGACATCCCCTCGGGATACCCAAAGTGGAATATCTTGTCCGAAATGAAGATTTGCGCCCGTCGATAGGTGGTGGTTGTCACCTCGAATTTGTGGCCCAAGTCCGGCTCGTGGCGGAACGCTTCCGACAGGCCAATCGGTTTCCTCTCGTACACGACGAAATTCGGCTCATCGAGTTCGATCAATTTCCCATCGTGGGGGCCACCAAGAAGAAACACTTTGGTCATGTTAATAACTGATCCAGTGGTATGCCCGCGAGTTGATACGCCGCGATCTGCGCATCTTTCTCCCGGCGGACCCATCCGCGCAAGAACTGAGGCGCCTTTAACAGTGATGCGTAATAGGCATTGTCCGCTACGGTAAGGGCGTCGATCAGCTTCTTGTCGCCGTAGCCGGCCGCCGCGGCGATCGTTTTCGGTCCGATCGCGCCGTCGGGAACCGTGCCGACAATCCGCTGCAAGAGCCTCGCGGCATGACCTACACCGCAGACCACCGCGTCATTGAACACCATCAGGTCGACGCCGGCGGGCAGATGATCGCCATTGATCGCGTTCCAGTAGAGCGCCCGGAACACCGTCGCGCAGTCGTCCCGCGTCGCGTCGTCCAGTGTTCCCTCAACCACACCAAGCGCAGCGGCGTGATCCCATGTCGCCTGGGTGACGCCCCACTTGGTTTCGAAATGCTCGCCGGGCGCGGCGTCGTCCTCCTGTCCATCCCGGCCTGGGCCCCAGATGAAATTCAGAGATGGGTCAAACTGGTCGATCATGCTGCTGGTCCTTTCGGCATACGTGCCCAAAATGTCGGCTTATCCCTCACCTGAAGAAACACCCGGCTTGGCGTGTCCAACACTCGCCACTCCTCACCACCGCGGCGGCTCCAGCCCTTTGGTCGGTAGATCCCCATGGTCGGCACACCGCGCCAGACCACGAGCATCTTCTCATTGGGAGGCGCGTCGGCCCCGTCATGCCAGATCAGGATCTCGGGGTGCTCGCCGTCAGGCATAAGGCGCGTCCTCCGCGCGTAGTAGTGGCTCCGGATACGGGTGGATGCTGTGTCGACCATGGATCAAGACGTGCGCCGCCAGGACGTCCAGCGCGGCCAGCCGGACGGGTTCGACGGCCGACGAGTGCGCGATCTCGACCAGCCGCGCCCGCTCGGACAGCGTCAACAGATCGGGTGTCCGCACCCAGACGTTGGGGTCACCGGGTATCGACCAGGATACTTCGATCTTTTCCCGCCATTCAGCCGGCCCAAGATAGCGATAGCCGAGTTCCGCGGCATCTTTCGGCGTCAGCGGCTCCTCGGAACCGTTGCCCCACCACGCGCGGCCGCTCCACGAAAAGACCTCGTCGGTCGGCTTGCCGTTCTCATCCAACGCACGAGTGCGCCGAATCCAGTGTAGACTGTGCCGATTATGCTCCGCCGGCGGCCGCAGTTCCGATACCTGTTCCATTGAGCCTTCCCATCGTCGGATTTTTCTGTAGCCGAACTTCGGGGTTCTCGAAAGTCCAGCACTCGTCGCTCTCGTCCAGAAACACCACCCACATCAGATGATGCTCCTGGCTGTAGTCCAGCAGCACATGGGCGTAGCCGCGGCCCCGAGGCGTCTCCAGCGGGATCGGCGGATCAAGTCGAAGCATCACGACCCAGAAACTCCCGGCTTATACCTGGAGATCAATCGCTCCATCACCCACTCGTGGGACACTCCTTGGGGGAAGCCAAAATGAAAGTCCTTCGTCGGCGTGTGAAACATTCCGCGCTCGTAGACGAACAGTTTGACCTCGACCTCCTCGGGGACTGACCCGCTGACCATCATCCGAAACGATGGGGGGTCCGGCAACTCGTACACGATAATCTCCGGCCTCTCGACGTCCATCCACTGGCCGTCCCGAGGACCGCCCACCAAAAATACCTGCGTCATGTCGGTTCACTCCTTTCGGACAATCAGTGCTGCGTCACCCCAGGCGGCTTGGCGTCCCCCAGGTCGTCTGTCACCTGCAAGCTCACAATGTGTTTCGACATCCCCTCAGCCACCATCTCGGCAACCTCATCTGGCGTCTTGCCATCCACGCACTCCGAAAAGATTGGCGCGTAGACCACCAACCCGTCTGGCTGCGCCGCGTCAGTCCCGACTGATCGCCAGCATCCAGGTGACATTGTCCCGCTCGCGCATCTCGCGATCGCAGTGCGGACACGACGGCCTCATGCGCAACGTGCACCGAGGCATATTCTCGCGAACGTCCTCCATGAAACCAACCATCGTCGCAGGGTGCACCAGATTTAGATACCCCTCGAATATCAGCGGAGCCTCGTCGTCCGCCGGTCCGACAGACTTCACGCCCTTACTCATGATCCAGATCCTTCCTTGTCCTTCCGAGCCTCAGCCCGCCGCCTCTTCATGTATTCCCGATAATACTCCCGACGTTTAGAATTATCCCTCCCCGTAGGACGCCCCGCGTCGCCGCCCGCCCCATCAACATCACATCCCTCATTCCTTCCGGTATTTTTTATATTCCCAGCCCCTACCGTATTCGACAAAACCGCATCAACGACATCCGATACCGTAAGACCAGCAACCCCACCCTCAACCATCCCTTCTGGTAAAATATCCCGTAACGTGAGGCGCAAAGCATCCTCAGATACAGGATTAACCAATTCTGTGAGTTTTTTTCTGGATGTGGATGAGGGGGTCACTTTTCGAGCCGGTTGATCGCGTGGCGTTGGGGGTGGGGGTGGGGGTGCCGGCCCCTCGGTCGGGGATGCTGGCACTCGGATCGCGGGCAGCGTGGCGGGAGCCGATGGCCGCCGGCGGTTGGCGGCTGGCCCGGCTGACGGATCGAGCGGCGAGGCCGGCGCTGATGCAGGCGGCGGGGCGGCTGCCGCGCGGCGTGGCGGCGTCCTGGCTGGGGGCGAGGGGGATGGAGCGGCGGCAGTGGCGCCGGCCTGGGCGGGCTGCTGGCGGGGCGTGGCGGCCTTGGGCCACTGGTGGGCCGATCCCCAGTGACGCATGCCGCAGAGGCGGCAGAGCGGGGCGTCCACCTCAGTCGTGCCGGGCTGCGGCTTCGTCGGTCGGCGTGGCGCTGGGCATGACGGCCTCCTGTTGCTCAAGGGGGTGTTAACACCGTCGGCGGCGGCGGGCCATGCCTGGAACGCGAAAACCGGCCCTGGATCGCTCCGAGGGCCGGTTCGAGGTGGGTCTGTGGTCGAGCTAAGCTTCGGTTGCCGTGCTGAGGGACGCTTAGGTCCGCGAGAATCGCTGGTGCGAGGGGCGGTTAGCGATCGCCGTAGGGCTTGGTGGGGTCGAACCGGTCGGCCTCGCGGCGTGCGTGGTAGACGGCGAGGGCCAACCAGCCGAAGCCATAGGCCCAAAGGATCGCCAGGATGGTCAGAGCAGCGGTAGCCATGGTGTCAGTCCTCCTTGCGGGTGTTGTGGGTCTCGCCGCGGGCTGCGGCTGCGTCCCATGCGACGGCGTCGGCGTAGCGCTTGGCAGCGTAGCAGAGTTGATCGCGCGGAAGCCAGAAGATCACGGGGCCGCGATCGGTGGGGAAGCGCACGGCGTGCATGTCGCGCGGGCAGGAGTCCATGTGGATGACTTCACCCAGCAGGCCGGACGGAGCGCGGACACCGGCCCCGATGTGGAGCCGGCTGCGGTTGGGGTGGTTTACCATCAGATTGACGCCCAGCCGATCATGTCGGCCGTCACCTTGGCCGCAAGCTTGCGCCAGCCGCGCTCCTCATTCGCTGTGCGGGCTTGGTTAGCCCAGATGGTCAGTTCCCGTATCCAGGCCGGAGCCCGGTCGTAGTTCGCTGTGGCGAGTTCTCGGGTCATCGGATCATCCTGCCCCTGGTGCCCGAGGCGCAGCCGGTGGCGCGGTAGAGCGTCACCTCCCCCGGAGGTGGGCGGCGGTTGATCCATTGTCAATAGCGGCAGAGGGAATACCGGGAGAAATATCCTTCCCGGTGCGCGATGGCAGGCCATACAGAAGCCGCCACCTTTGCAAATCGCCGTTTGACTGCATTACCAGGCCACAAGCCGTTGATATTGCTGGCAGCCTAAATCCACCGAATACCGGGAGGAATATCCGATACGTGATTATGCCCAAGCGTCCACGGCGCTGGCATGACGCTCGCTGTAGGCTACCCCTTCCATGCGATACGGGGAGAGATGGCGATGCCGCGCGCGTCGCGCCTGATCGCGCGCAGACCGATCAGCAAAAGGATCGCTCGATCTACGCGCCACGGCTTGATGCCAAGCTCTACCGAGATTTCTCCGACGCTGGTCCGCACCACATTTTCAAGATCAACGCCGGCCAGCAAAAGCATGAGCACCCTCAGTGCGTCACCACCCGCTCGCCCCTGAAGGTCTGCGGCCACATCCGCCAACGCTTCCGGGAAGATGGCGATCTCTCCGTCAGCCATCACAGATGACCGTTCTCACGTAGCCAACAGACCGCGGCGCGGACTTGGCGGGCGTGCGTCTTTCTCCCGGAGACATGGCGCATGGCGCATTCAGCCAATCGCCACCGCGCCTCGTGCGGGTAGACGTCGCCGGCCTCTTTGTCGAGCACGCGAAGAACGCGCTCCACGGGAGAGAGAATGTGATTTATGCGTACAGCGGTGAGATTAGCCATTCGTTACGCCTATTACCTACTAGGCACGTGCGCCCCGGCGCGCGGCTTACAGTATGGAAGATGGGTCAGTACCGGAGGGGTTCGCACCGATACATACCCCCGTCGAGCCGTGTCAACCCCTTAGAACAGGTTCAAGCGTGGGTGCTTGGGCGCAGGCTCTTCCCCCTCGGCCAGCGCCTGCGTCGCCGCTTTGCCCGCCTTCTCTCGCCACGCGCCCGCCTTGGGCGGTCGCCCGGGCTTCTTGGGAGCCGCGGCCTTCGCTGGCTTCGGCACCTTCCGGGGCGCGATCGTCGGCGGTGCTTCCACCACCACCGCGCCTTCGATCTCCACCGGCTCCGGAGCGAACCGCGAAGCATCGAATTCCGGTCCGTCGTCTACGGGTGCGCTGGCGTCCTCAACCACGCTCACGCGGTCTAGCGTGTCCAGCAGCCGGCGACGCTCCGCCAGGGAGAGCCCGCCGAGGTCGATCCGGGTGTCAGGCTTGTCCTGGTTCGGGTCGTAGGGCGGCGGCTCACCGAAGGCCCACTTCAGCACCGTTGATGCAGCGTGCACCACGATCCTGCCGTCCACATTGCGCGCGATCTTGCCGTCAGGGGCAGTGTAGCAGGCGATCAGGGCGTGCAGCGCATCGAGCGATTTCTTGCGCGCAAGCTGCTGCACGTCGCGCAGGACCGCAGGCCGGCCAGGGAAGGCCGCACGCACTTCACCCGGCTGCACCGGAGGCATCAGCCTGCCTTTTCCATGCGACGGAATGCGGGTTGCCTCGTCCGAACGCTTCGCCCGCGCGTGACCCGGCATGTTCGCGCCGTTGCTCATTCATCCCTCACAATTCATTTAGCGTATTTCCGAGGTTTCCTGGTGTGTATCAGGCGGTTGAGGTGCGCTGCTGAAACGGTGGTCTAGGCGACGTGCCTGTTTGATATACATGGGGTTTGTGGTGGATTGAGGTCAAGTTGGATGTTTGGGTGGGTTTGGCTGGTGGGTTGCGTTGCGTATGTAGAGACGCGCCGCCGGGAGTTTTGTGTTTTCCCGTAGCGGCGCGTTTCATTGGGTATGGGATGGTTGGTCTGTGTTGGGTTATGGCTTGGTTGGTGGCGGCGTGGTCATCAGGCTTTCGAGCCATTGTGCGATATCGTCAGGTATTCGGACTGTGCCTTTGGTCCATTGACGGACGGTTGCCTCGTCTCGGCGGAGTGCGCGGGCAAGGCCGCGCTGCGTCCATTGGAACGCGGAAAGGCATTCGCGGAGGCGGGTGGGGGTCATGCGCCGACACATTCGCTGGTATCGGTTCCCATGCGCGATCCCGCAGCCGCCAACCATCCGCGCACCGTCAGCACATCATCCCATGTGTTCGTCAGCGCATCGCGCGCCGCCTTGATCGCCTCGCCGTCCGGGCAATTAAGCAGCGTTGCCGCCACCTGCTCGGACAGGTGGCACAGCAGCGTTTCGTAATCCCGTTCGGTGATGCCGCTCATCGGGGTGTTGTTGTAGTTGGTAATCATCGTCTGTCTCCCTCGGGTGGGGGCCGTGGCCCCGGTGGTTAGGCGGCGCGGATGGCGATGTCGTAAACTTGGCTGCCGTCCGTCAGCGGGCGCGGCC
>CAITEF010000280.1 GCA_903891315.1 uncultured Rhodospirillales bacterium
CATCCAGATGATCCAGGCGAAGAACGACCTGTCCGACCAGTTGGCGGACAAGGCGAAGTATCCGAAGGAAATCTTCAAGATCCGCAAAGATATGGCCGAACAGGGTGGCTCGGCCCTGCTGGAAGACGACAGCGCGGACACGGTGCTGATCGGCAACTCCTACACCCAGCCGAAATACATGTTCGCGCCGTATCTGTCACAGGGGCTGAATCGT
This sequence comes from uncultured Rhodospirillales bacterium, assembly GCA_903891315.1. GTDB lineage: Bacteria > Pseudomonadota > Alphaproteobacteria > Acetobacterales > Acetobacteraceae > CAIQQQ01. The sequence goes on from CAITEF010000280.1 coordinate 215, forward strand.
CCGGTTGGGCTGACCTGGAAGGTGCATCAATACGGCTCCTACGCGATCCTGCTGGAATACTTCAAATCCGCCGGTTTCAAATCGACCCGCCCGAAGTTGCTGATCTGGGACTTCGAAGAGACCGACATGGAAGGCCCGCCGGACCGCAAGGATTTCTGGGGTGAGCATGCGATGAGCACCGACCAGTTCCTCAGCACCGTGACCAAGGCCGTCGGCTGATGCGCGGCGCTCTGCTCGCGGCGGCCCTGTTGGTGGGGTTCGCCGGCACCGCCAGCGCGCAGGAAGCGCTCTATGGTCCGCAGCCGCCGAAGGGCTCGGCCTATGTCCGCATCATCTCTGCGCTGGACGCCAAGGCCGACATCAAGCCAAGCTTCCGGGCGGCTTTGTCGCTCGGTGCCACCGGGGCAGACCGCGTCTCGTCCTATGACGTGGTCGAGGCGGTGGCGGGCAAGAAGCTGACGCTGTCCGTCACGGTCGGCGGCAAGACGGTCAGCGGGCAGGCCGAGGCGGAGCCGGACGGCTTCCTGTCCATCCTGCTGCTGCCGGACGCGTCAGGTGCCAAGGTCGTGGGTGTCGCCGATGTGGCCGAGTTCAACCAGACGCGCACGCGTCTTGCGTTCTATAACGGCATTCCGGGCTGCGACGGTGGCGTGTTGGCGCTCGATCCGGGTGGTCAAGCGGTGTTCAAGGATGTCGATGCCGGTGCCCAGAAGACCCGCGCCGTCAACCCGACTTCGGCCAATGTGAAGGCGTCCTGCGGCGACAAATCCGCCGAACCGGTCGCACTTTCGGGTCTTGAAGCGGGTGGCATGAACTCGGTGCTGCTGGTGCAGTCGGGTGGCAAGCCTGCTGCCTACGTGATCAAGGACGTGGCGACCCCTTACAAGCACTGATCGCGTCCATTCGAATTGCCGCGCAAGCGACAGGATGCAGGCCCCGTTTGGGGCCTTCATTCTTTGTGGCATATTGCAAGGAATGGCGAGAATGAACGCGATCAATCGAGCACGCTACGTCACACCGGCCGACCGTCTGGCGGCGATCCGCATGCGCGACAAAGTGGCGGACGGCCAGTTCGTCTATTCGGTGGCAACAACAGGCGTGTATTGCCATCCGTCCTGTGCCGCGCGACCGGCGCTGGTGGAGAATATCGGCTTTCATGCAACCCCCGCCCAGGCAGAGGCCGCCGGGTTCCGCGCCTGCAAGCGCTGTCGTCCCGATTTGCAGCCCAAAGAGGAGCGTGAGGCGGCGCTGGTGGCTGAGGCGTGCCGCCGTATCGAAGTGGCCGAGACGCCGCCGTTGCTGGATGAGCTTGCCGCGTCTGCAGGCGTGTCGAGCTTTCATTTCCACCGGCTGTTCCGCCGGATCACCGGGGTGACGCCGAAAGCCTATGTCGAGGCGGAGCGGGCACGGCGTGTTCGGGCCGGGTTGGCGCAATCGGGCAGCGTGACCGAGATGGTCTATGATGCGGGGTTCAACTCGCCGGGCCGATTTTACGCCGCCGCTGACGCGATGCTCGGGATGACGCCGCGCACATATCGCGCAGGCGGGCAGGGGGAGCGGATCGGCTTTGCTGTCGGCGACAGTGATTTCGGACTGGTGTTGGTGGCGCGGGCGGCGCGCGGGATTTGCGCCATTCTGCTCGGCGACGATGCCGAATTGATGCAGACCGAACTGCGCTCCCGCTTCCCGCAGGCAGCGATTGCCAAGGACGAAGCACTCGCCGCCGATCTGGTGCAAGTGATCGCGCATATCGAACACCCAGCGCCCAGTTTCGCTCTGCCGCTCGACATTCGCGGCACCGCGTTTCAACGCCGGGTTTGGGAGGCGCTGCAGGCGATTCCGCCGGGTCAGACGCGGGTCTACAGCCAGATCGCCGCCGAACTCGGCATGCCCGCCGCCGTGCGTGCCGTGGCGGGGGCGTGCGCGGCGAACCCATTGGCCGTGGTGGTCCCTTGCCACCGGATCATGGCAAAGGATGGCGGACTCGCCGGGTATCGCTGGGGCATCTCGCGCAAGCGGGCATTGCTCGAACGTGAGCGGGACGTTTAAGGCGCGGTGCTCTAAGCCGGGCTAAAATTTGCGGCCAACAACAGGCTGCGGTTCGATCCGTTCACAAGACCCAACTTCCATGAACACAGAATCCGGACCGGGGAGGTGTTGAAATCGGCCTGAATTTCTGTCAATTGTCGTAACGTCTAGCACGTCATAGCAATTTCTCCCGTTTATTTCGCATGATTCTCTAGTATCAATCAGTTCTATGGAGAATTGTTGAAAGCGAACCGTAGAAGAATTGGGGGTTAGCTGTCTCGTATCAGATCGATACCCATATGCCGTATTTTTGGCGCTGTCTAGAACGAAAATCTCCGGTAGGTTCCAATATATCCGGCTGTATTCGCCAGTTTTTCTGTTGTAATTCTGATAATTGCAAGACAGCCAAAGAATTTCGCAATTCGCCGCGGAATTCACGATTGTAAAGATCG
>CAITEF010000281.1 GCA_903891315.1 uncultured Rhodospirillales bacterium
CCAGCCTTCTGGGATGTCACGGGCCAGACGTTCGGCCATTTCGGTGCGGGTCCAGAGGCTCATGCGACTTCTCCGGCGTTGGGAACATGCAAGACGCGGTTGATGAAGATACCAGGCGTGACGACCGCCTCAGGGTCGAGCATGCCGAGTTCGACGATGTGATGGGCTTGCACAATGCTGGTGGCAGCCGCCGTGGCCATGACGGCATTAAAATTACGCCCCGATTTGTTGTAAGTCAGATTGCCCCACCGATCCGCCTGCCACGCCTCCACCAAGGCCACGTCGCCATGCAGCGCATATTCCAGCACTTGCGACTGCCCGTTGATGACGCGAACCTCTTTACCCTCAGCCAGCTTGGTGCCCACCGATGTGGGGGTGAAGAACGCGCCAACGCCAGCGCCAGCTGCACGCATACGCTCCGCCAATGTGCCTTGCGGGACGATTTCGAGTTCCAGCTTGCCGGCGCGGTAGAGTTCCTCGAACACCACCGAGCCAGCGCTGCGCGGGAAGGAGCAGATGATGCGGCGGACACGACCGAGTTCCATCAGCTTGGCAAGGCCTACATGGCCGGTGCCTGCATTGTTGGCGACCACAACGAGGTCTTTCGCCCCTTGTTCAATGAGGCCGTCGAGCAGCGCGTCGGGCTGTCCGACCGATCCGAAGCCACCAAGCAGAATGGTGCTGCCATCTTTGATGCCAGCCATCGCGTCCGCCATGGAACGCACAATTTTATTGATCATCGCCTCTCCAAAAGCCCGTTATTGACCACCACCACATCGCGCTCCAACACGCGGGCGCGGAAGCCGCCATTGCGCCAGATCTCGGTGCGAATGGTCTCGCCCGGATAAACCGGGGCGGAGAAGCGCAGCGATAAGGCACCCAATCGCTCGGGTTTATAGTCGCACAGGCAACGGAGCAAGGCATGGGTGATGACACCCAATGTGCACAGGCCATGCAAGATAGGGCGCGGGAAGCCTGCTTTTGCCGCCACGGCAGGATCAGAATGCAGCGGATTATCATCACCGTTCAGCCGATAATACAGCGCCTGCTCTGGCCGGGTCGCAAGGTCGATCACGCTATCCGGCGTGCCCTGCGGCGCTGCCGCTGGGGGAAGGATGGGGCCGGTAGGGCCGCCATAGCCGCCATCGCCGCGCAGGAACACGGTGGCCGCGCAGGTGGCCAGCAGCGTGCCGCTGGCGTCTCTCAAGGTTTTTTCGGTGTAGAGCAGACTGCCTTTGTCAGCCCCACGATCAACAAGGCCAACCACACGGGTATGGCCGATCACCTCGCCTTCAACTGGCAAGGGGGCGTGCCAGGCAATGCTTTGCTCGCCATGCACCAGTCGGACGGCATCAACGCCAGTGGCTGGATCCGCCAGCCAAAAACCGGGATGGCCGAGCACCAGGGCCATTGACGGCATGGCTTGCAAAGTGCGGTGCTGATCGACGAAATCGAGCTGTCGGGCATCCAGCGGATCGCTACCAAGACCGATGGAGAGCGCATAAAGAATACTGTCAGCCTTGCTGAACACCTGGCGCGTATCAGCGATGGGGAAAGCAAGCAGGCGTTTGGCGTCAATCGGCATGAGAGATCTCAATCACGGCATC
>CAITEF010000282.1 GCA_903891315.1 uncultured Rhodospirillales bacterium
CGCCATCGGGAAGCCCTTGGTGGCCAGTTGCATGGTGGCGGAAAGCCCGCCATTGCCCACATCCACCGCCCCGGTGGCGACGGCCTGCATGCGCTGCACGAGGCTCGGGAAGGAGACGATCTCAGCGTCGATCCCGTCCGCCTTCAGCATCTCCGGCATAAGGAACATCGCGTTGGTGGTGGTCGTGAAGGCGGTGCCGAGCTTCACCTTGCGCAGCGTCTGGCCGAGCGATTGGCGGCTGACGATGGAGGGGGCTGCAAGGGCTGCGGCTGCCAGAAGATTACGGCGCGTGATCATCTCTCTTTTCCTCGGAAACCAATCTCAACGCCGTCGATGCAATTCGCCTGCCAAGCGCCCGCAGAGTTGCGTTCAATGTTGGACTGATTATTGCGTGGCATTGTTCGCTTCACGAGGGAGAGACAAAAATGACTGCACCGGTCCGCACATTGCTTGGCATGCTGACGCCATCTTCCAACACGGTGCTTGAGCCGGTGACTGCCCAGATACTGGCCGATCTATCCAACGTGAGTGCCCATTTCGCGCGCTTTCGCGTCACTCAGATCGCTCTGCACGACGAGGCGCTAGCGCAATTCGCGCGCGGCGAAATCCTGCAGGCCGCCGAACTTCTTGCTGATGCCAAGTGCCGCACCATCGCCTGGAACGGCACCGCGGCGGGCTGGATGGGCTTCGCGACTGATGAGGCACTCTGTCGGGACATTGAAGCGACAACCGGCGCGCGGGCGGCGACCTCGGTGCTGGCGCTGAATGAGGCATTGGCGCTCACCGGCGTGCGAAAGTTGGGCATTGTCAGTCCCTACACGCCGGATGTTCAGGCGCGGATCGTTGCGAATTACGCGGCCCATGGGATCGAGACAGCGGCGGAGGTGCATTGGAACCTGGCCGACAATTACAGTTTCTCGGAGGTCGACGAGGCCACTATCGCCGCAGGGATTCGTGAGGTCGCCGCGCATGGAGCGGAAGCCATTGCAGTCTATTGCACCAATCTGCGGGGGGCTCCGCTCGCCCAGGCTTTGGAACGCGAATGCGGCGTCCCGATCTACGATACGGTTTCGACTGCCGTGTGGAAGTCGCTGCATCTGGCGGGTGAAGATGTGCGCCAAGTGCGTGGATGGGGGCGGCTATTCGATCTGATTCCTGGCAATTGAACTGGACGCTCCTCCAAGTCGAGACGTTCAAGCACAGTTTTCCGTCAAATCACACGCTGTATTCTGGCAAATCACTGGGCACAGCAGCTTCAACAAAAATGGAGATTTTGCGTGCAGCTAGACCTAACCGGCAAGACGGCGTTGATCACCGGGGCGTCCAAGGGGATCGGGCTGGCCTGTGCCGAAGTGCTTGCGGCAGAAGGATGCCATCTCAATCTGGTCGCCCGCAATGGCGCGGCTCTGGATCGGGCCAAGGCGGAAATCGAGGCAAAGCATGGTGTTCAGGTGAAAACTTACGCCACCGATTTGTCGTCAACCGAGGCGATTCTCGCTGTGGTGGCGGCGGTGGGTGACGTTGATATTCTGATCAACAATGCCGGCGATATTCCGACTGGCTCGCTAGAGGAGGTTAGTGATCTGGCGATCCGCGGCGGCTTTGACCTCAAGGTGTTCGGCTATATCACGCTGACCCGCGAATATTATCCGCGCATGAAGGGTAAGGACGGCGTTGTTCTCAACATTATCGGCAATTCTGGTGAGAACTGGGATGCGAGCTATTTCGCGGGTGCCACTGGCAACGCCGCACTGATGTCGTTCACCAAAGCAATCGGCGGGGCCAGCCTCAATGACGGGGTTCGCGTGCTTGGCATCAATCCCGGCCCGGTTGCAACCGATCGCATGACCAAGATCATGAAACGCAAAGCAATCGACATGCTGGGCGACGAGTCACGCTGGGAGGAATTGTTCGACAAATATCCTGGGAAACGTCCCGCCACGGCCGAGGAAGTTGCATGGCTGAGTGCCTTTCTGGTCTCCTCGCGCGCTGGCTACATCACCGGCACCGTAGTGACGCTCGACGGCGGCATCTCGGCTCGCGGTTCAGTGATTTGATCCTCAACGCTGCGGTCCAAGATAACTCCTTTGTCGATCTTGGCATGATGCCGTACCGACTGAACGGAATCGATCGGCCGGACGGTCGTGCTCTAGAAACATATGATTCTCGTGTCGTGAACCAGAAATTCGTTGGATCGAATTTCTGGTTCAGTCGACACTAGGTTGCTGATTTTCCTAGTGTCCACGTCATTCTGAAATCCGACGGATTTCAGAATCGGGACACTAGAGCAACGCCCGGTGGGCCAGTGACGGGCAGTCGATCATTGCGTGCGGCGCCTGGCTTGCGGCGCGGCGGCCTGCATCGCGGCACGCAGACATATCGTCAGATCACGATTTCAGAGTGTGCTCGACAGTCCAGTGAGATGTGGCGCCGATGACGGCTGCTGCGTCGCCGAGAATGGCAGCTTCTGAGGGGATTGCGACGGCATCGGTCAAGGTGGGTCCGAACCAGGGGAAATACGCGGCCAATCCGCCGCCGACGATCAGCAGGCTCGCCTTTGCGGCCGTTATATAGGGCGCCAGCCACGTTCCGAGATCGGAACCGAAGCGATAGAGTTCCCCAGCAATGTCGGCCCTGATGTAAGCCTGCGACGCCGTTTCGGCGAGATGGCGGCAACTCGTGCCGTGAGCGGCCAGCCGATGGTCGAGGCCGCGGATCGAGAAAACGTCGTCTGCTCGCATGCCGAAGGCAGGCTCAAGGCTCAGCTCGCCGGTGGATGACCACGGGAAGCTCTCACGGCTGATCTTTGCTCCATCCAGAAAGGCCGAACCAAATCCGGTGCCGAGCGTGATCATCAAAGTGCGGCCAACAAGCTGGCGCGCCAGTGCTTCGCCGAGAGCCGCCGCTGCGGCGTCATTGACGAAACTGATCGGCAGCGGGGAGGCGAGGCGCGCGGTGATCATCGCCTTCACATCACAGCCGTAGAGTGTATCGAATTTTCCGAAATCGGTCAGATACGGAATGCCGCGTGCGTAATCGCAAGGTCCAGGAAAGGCGATGGCAAGGCCGGTCGCCCGGCCTGATGGCCCGATCAACCGATGGCAGGCGTCAACCAGAGTTTGGACGATAACGTTTGCCGCGGCGTTGCTGTCAATCGGCGAGCGCGCAAGCTGCACCAGGCCCACAGCGCCGCTCTCGCCTCCGTTCGCTACCCAGAGCCCGGCAGCGTTGCGTGGGCTTCCGATGACCATGCCAGATTTGATCGCCGTGCCGCCGACATCGAGCGCCACAATCCGCCGCAGCGACACGTCCATCCCGGCCTCAGACCCGCCCGGCATCGTCGGCGATCCGCTCAATATCGTCCTCACTGAGCCGCGA
>CAITEF010000283.1 GCA_903891315.1 uncultured Rhodospirillales bacterium
CGTCAGGCTCTGGCCAGATGCAGCCGCTGCCGATGAACGAGTTGATCCAGCAGAACCTCGCCGAGATTGGGATCAAGGTAACCTATGAGGTGGTTGAATGGAACCAGCTGATCAATATCTGGCGCGCCGGGGCGAAGGATGCGAGCGCGCACGGAGCGACCGCAATGAACTACTCGTATTTCATCCAGGACCCGTTCACCGGTTTGGTCCGCCATCTGCAGTGCAATCTGGCCCCGCCAGCCGGGACGAACTGGGGTTATTACTGTGACCCTGAGATGGACAAAATGTTCGATCAGGTGCGCAACACGTTCGACGAAAGCGCGCAGACGGCCATTCTGCAGAAGATCCATGAGAAATACGTCGATGAGGCGCTGTTCCTGATGGTCACGCACGACGTCAATGCGCGGGCGATGAGTCCGAAGGTGAAGGGGTTTGTGCAGGCGCAGAACTGGTTCCAGGATTTCTCGCCGATCACGATGGAGAAGTAAGCAACCTGACCGCCGCCGCCACGGGCGCAATCACCGGCACGTCAAATTGCCGGGAGAGCACTTGGGCGGCGGCGCTGAGAGGTCCACCGCCGATGATCACCGCCTGTGCGGCACCCTCACGTATGCAGGCGGCCACTGCCTCGGCCAAAGCGGACTCCAGCCGCGCCGGATCGCCCACCAGATCGAGCGGATCGCCCGGTGTGAGCCAGAGTCCGGCATAAAGGTCGGACAGGCCGAGAAGCTGGGCGGTTGCGTTGATTTTCGACACGAGATCGGGTGTGACGGTGGCGACGGCAAAGCGACCGTATCGCGCGGCCTCCAGCATCGATGCCGCGCAGAGACCAATGGCGCGAATTCCGGCCTGTTGCAGAGCGTGCACGCCGGGATCACCGAAGGCGGCGACAATCACGCCGTCATGATCGGCTCCGTCCCGCAGACCAATCTCGATCACCTCGGGCTCGGATGCCTCCAGCGCAGCGACCGTGGTGATCATCGGCGGGGCGCGGCTGGCTGTTCGGCCAATGATCGCAGCCGGGCCGACCTGCTCGGCCAGCTCCACCATCATTTGCGTGGTGGCGGTGGAGCTGTTGGGATTGATCAGCAGAAGCCGCATCCACCTGCTCCGTTCGACCCCCAACCGACCGTGGTTGGTTTTGATCACATCGCATCAAGATAAACCGCCGGTTACATTGTCAACCAATCGTTATGCCATCCCCTCACAATGGCCTGTCGCCGGCTCCATTGACATTCGGTTCAGCCGATTGCGCCCTTTTCTCAAACTCGGTTGGGCTGATGAACGATCCACACAATAGAGCACGGTCCGACCGATCGGGATCGATCGGCCGGACGGTCATGCTCTAGAAACATATGATTCTAGAGCAACGCCGCAAATATCAAATGCACCGCCACATTGATCCAAATCAGAATCCCGGCGAGAATTGTTTGCTAAAATTGCGACCATAATCTGGGGAAATAATCCAGCCCACCATGGAGGATATCATGGCGCGCATGAAAGCTGCAGTCTTTGTCGAACCCGGTCGGATTGTTCTGGACGAGAAAAATATTCCCGATATCGGTCCGCTCGACGCACTGATTCGCGTCACGACAACAACGATTTGCGGCACCGATGTGCATATCCTCAAAGGCGAATACCCGGTCGCCAAGGGGCTGACCATCGGCCATGAGCCGGTGGGAGTCATCGAAAAGCTGGGCTCCGCTGTGCAGGGTTACACCGAAGGCCAGCGGGTGATTGCGGGGGCCATCACGCCATCGGGCCACTCTGCCGCCTGCCTATGCGGCTGCGGCTCGCAAGACGGCGGATTCAACAAATCCGGCTTCAAGGCGATGGGGGGCTGGCGGTTCGGCAACACGATCGATGGCTGCCAGGCGGAGTATCTTTTGGTGCCCGACGCCATGGCCAATCTCTGCCCGGTGCCGGACAATCTGACAGATGAGCAGGTGCTGATGTGCCCAGATATCATGTCCACCGGCTTCTCCGGCGCCGAGAGCGGCAATATCCGCATCGGCGACGTGGTGGCGATCTTCGCGCAGGGGCCAATCGGGCTGTGCGCGACAGCCGGTGCAAAGATGTCCGGGGCAACAACAATCATCGCCGTTGACGGCATCGCCGGGCGGCTGGCGATGTCAAAGCGCTGCGGCGCCGATATCACCATCAATTTCCACGATGTCGATCCGGTTGCCGAGATCATGCGGCTCACCGATGGGCGCGGCGTGGATGTCGCCATCGAGGCGCTCGGCACCCAGGGCACGTTTGAATCCGCCCTGCGGGTGCTGCGGCCGGGTGGCACGTTGTCGAGCCTGGGGGTGTATTCCAGCGATCTGACGATTCCGCTCGGCGCGTTCTCGGCAGGGCTCGGCGACAACAAGATCGTCACCAC
>CAITEF010000284.1 GCA_903891315.1 uncultured Rhodospirillales bacterium
TCGCCCGGCTCGACCAGGCGGTGTTCCAATACAACCTGCCGCAGGCCTATGTCGGCCAGGCGATCTACGTGAAGCTTCAGTCCTTCAATGTGTGGGGAGGCGGCGTGCAGGACCTGTCCACTTGCACGGCTTACACCTACACGCCGCAGGGCACCGGTTTCCCGCTGCTGAGTTCAGCGGGCACCTATGGCGGCATCACGGTGAACGCCGCTGGTCAGATCACCGCCGTGACATCGGCGGTGGGCACCAACCCCTACGACATCGGCGGCTACATGCCTGGCTTGCTCACGGCGGATCAGGCGCTGTTCCGCATCGAGATGGTGCGCGCCGTCACCCTGCCAGCCGGGCTGACCGGCAGCCGCGCCGCCTGCCAGACCGCGCCGACCAACGCGGTCAGCTTGGCCCTGAAGCAGAACGGCACCGCGATCGGCAGCATCGCCTTCGCCGCCGGCGCCACCGTCGGCAGCTTCACGCTGGCCAATCAGACCACCTTGGCGCCGGGCGACATCCTGGAACTCGACGCGCCCAACCCGGCCGACAGCACGTTCGCCGGGCCCAGCTACACCATTGCAGGAACGAGGTAATCCATGGCCGAGATCTTCTGGGACGGCTTCGACAAATATGGCCTGCCCAACGCAGCGATGAGCAGCTCGACGATGGGCGGCGAGTGGACCGGGTTGCCGCCGAATTTCGGCGGCCTGGTGGCCGGACGGTTCACCGGCAGCGTCGCCTTGCAGATTGGCTACGGCCAAAGCGCGACCAGGAGCCTGCCAGCGAACTATCCGCGGCTCATTGGCGGCGTCGCCATCCAGAGCACGCTCTCGAACAACAGCGGCATCCTGTTCTCGGACGCGGGCACGACCCAATGCTCCATCGGCATCACCGCCCAGGGCAAGCTCGTGCTGTGGCAAGGCGGCCTGGGCGGCACGCAGATCGCCATCGCCGCGAATGCCATCACCGCCAATTCCTGGCACTACGTCGAATGGGACCTGACCTTCGCCGCCGCCGGCGCCTACACGGTCTGGCTGGACGGCGCGCAAGTCTTCACGGGCACGGGGAACCTGAAGTCCAGCAGCAATGCATACGCGAACACGATCGCGCTCAGTGGTTACGCCTGCAACTTCGATGACATGTATTTGTTCGACAACACCGGGACGACCAACAACGCGGTGCGGGGTGACAGCCGAGTCGAGACGCTATTCCCGACGGCCGATGCGTCGGTGTCGTTCACACCCGGACAGGGGGTGATCGGCGGCTACTACAATCTGGCTGGGACATCGAGCAGCATCTCCGGCAACATCCTCTTCCTGCGCCGATACATCCCAAGCGCCGGGGGCACGCTGGCCAATGTCTGCGTGCTGCCCCAAGGCTCGGCGGCGAGTGCCAACTTCCGGCCAGTTGTCTACGCCGACAACGCCGGCTCGCCAGGCACCCTGCTGACCACTGGCGCTCAGGTTACGGGTGCGACGACCGGCACCACCATCATCATGTCGTTGATCACGCCACAGACCCTGGTTGCCGGCACTGCCGTGTGGCTGGGCTACATGTGCGACACCACAATCTCCATGTCCCGGCAGGACAACTCGAGCTACCCGACGAGCGCAGGCTATTCGGCGAGCGTCACCTACTCGAGCGGTGCGCCTTCGACCGCACCTTCCA
>CAITEF010000285.1 GCA_903891315.1 uncultured Rhodospirillales bacterium
CGCCTGCTTGGGCCGCATTGAACGCGTGCCGGACGGCTTCAAGCTTGGCCAGCACAACCGCCAACTTCGCAGGCTGATTGACTTCCCAATCCTTCTGCGGTGCCAGACGGATACGCGCACCATTGGCTCCGCCGCGCTTGTCCGAGCCGCGGAAGGTCGAGGCCGACGCCCAGGCCGTCGCCACCAGATCGGAGACATGCAGGCCGGAAGCCAGAATGCTTGCTTTCAGCGTTGCGATATCATGGCCGTCGATCAGCTTGTGATCCACCGCCGGCACCGGGTCTTGCCAGATCAGCACCTCGGCGGGGACTTCCGCGCCGAGATAGCGGGCGCGCGGCCCCATGTCGCGATGGGTCAGCTTGAACCAGGCGCGGGCGAAGGCGTCGGCGAGTTGGTCGGGGTTGGCCAGGAAGCGCTTGGAGATCTCGGCATAGGCCGGGTCGGCCTTCAGTGCGATATCGGCGGTGTTCATCACCGGCGGATGACGCTTCGTCGGGTCATGCGCATCCGGCACGGCGTCGGCCATCGCACCGTCCTTCGGGATCCAGATCCAGGCTCCGGCCGGGCTCTTGGTCACTTCCCATTCATTGCCCAACAGCGTCTCGAAATAGCCGTTGTCCCACTTGATCGGGTTCGGGGTCCAAGCGCCTTCAAGACCGGACGTGATCGTGTCCACACCCTTGCCGGTGCCGAAGCTGTTGGCCCAGCCGAGGCCCTGCTCCTCGATGCTCGCCCCTTCCGGCTCACGTCCCACATGCGAGTCCGGACCCGCGCCATGCATCTTGCCGAAGGTGTGACCACCGGCGACCAGAGCCACGGTTTCTTCGTCGTTCATCGCCATCCGACGGAAGGTCTCGCGCACATCGCGCGCCGAGCCGATCGGATCGGGCTTGCCATTGGGGCCCTGCGGGTTGACGTAGATCAGGCCCATCTGCACCGCACCGAGCGGGCTTTCGAGTTCACGGTCGCCGCTATAGCGCTGATCGCCAAGCCAGTCGGCTTCCTTGCCCCAATAGACGTCCTCTTCCGGCTCCCACACATCAGCGCGGCCGCCTGCGAAGCCGAAGGTCTTGAAGCCCATCGATTCCAGCGCGGCGTTGCCGGCCAGGATCATCAGATCGGCCCAGGAAATCTTGTTGCCGTATTTCTGCTTGACCGGCCACAGCAGTCGACGCGCCTTGTCGAGATTGCCATTGTCGGGCCAGGAGTTCAGCGGCGCGAAACGCTGCATGCCCGCACCGGCGCCACCACGACCATCGGTGATGCGATAGGTGCCTGCACTGTGCCACGCCATGCGGATGAACAGCGGGCCGTAATGCCCATAATCAGCCGGCCACCAATCCTGGCTGTCGGTCATCAGCGCATAGAGGTCTTGCTTGAGCGCCTTGAGGTCGAGCGACTTGAACGCCTCGGCGTAGTTGAAGCCCGGTGTCGGGTTGGAGAGCGCGGAGTGCTGATGCAGAATGTTGAGATTGAGCTGGTTCGGCCACCAATCCTTGTTCGACCGCCCACCGAGCGTGGTGTGCTGCGTGCCGCCGTGCATGACCGGGCACTTGCCCACGGCCTGACCGTCATTTCCGTCCATAGTCGCCTCCAATTCGCGTTGGGTTGCTTTTCTGGTCCTTCAATCGAGACCATGACTGCCTCAAAAGGTAATCCGGTGCGAACGCTCGCCAAACCGGCAGGGCGTTGTTGCCGCCATCGCTCCCTTGATCGGGTTATCCGCAGGAAGTTTAACTTGATCGGGACGCCAAACGGAAGCGCCGTCACCTTACGATTGCGACAGACCAATCACCGGGAGAAGCCAAGACGATGACCCAGACCGCTCAGCCATCCGGCAAGCTTTACGTGAAGTCCCTGCGCGACCAGGTCTCGCCTGAAGAATGGCAAGCGCGGATCGATCTGGCCGCCTGCTACCGCCTGATCGCCCATTTCGGCATGGACGACATGATGGCCAACCACATCACCGTGCGCGTGCCAGGGGAGGAAGGCGCGTTTCTGACCAACTCCTACGGCCTGATGTATGAAGAGATGTGCGCCTCATCGCTGGTCAAGATCGACATCGACGGCCGCGTGCTGTTGCAGCCGGATTTTGGCGAGCTGAAATACGGCATCAACATCCCCGGCTTCATCCTGCACAGCGCCGTGCACCGCCACCGCCCGGAACTCGCCTGCGTCATCCACACTCACACCTGGCCGGGCATGGCGATCTCCTCGCTCGAATGCGGCCTGTTGCCGCTGACGCAGACGGCGATGCGCTTTCTCAAGATCGCCTATCACGACTATGAGGGCGTGGTGCTCAACATGGACGAGCAGGCCCGCCTCCTGCGCGATCTCGGCGATTCAGAGGCGCTGGTGCTGCGCAATCATGGCCTTCTGACAGTGGGCCGCTCGGTGGGTGAGGCGTTCAATTGGATGCATAGGCTGGAGGTTGCCTGCAAAGCGCAGCTCGCCGCGATGGCCTGCAACACGCCGTTCAATAAAGTGTCTGATGCGGTGCTGGAAAACACCTGGAACCAGTATCAGCCGGGAACCCGACGCCCCTACGGTCTGATGGAATGGCCCGCTCTGCTGCGCCTACTGGATCGGCGCGACCCGAGTTTCCGGGAGTAGAAAACAGATCGGCCGCCGCACCCTTTGCTGATGCGGCGGCCGATCCTTAACGATCAGGCTATCAGGTCTGCGAGCCGTCGGTCGGCTGGGTGCCGTCCGTCGGCTGTGCGGTGGCTTCGTCGATCTTGTTCTCGATCATCTTTTCGCCCTCGGCACCGGCGATCATCGCCAGACCCTTTTTGATCAGCCCCGCATCCGGATCGACTTTGACGAGTGCCTCTTCGGCCACAACCGCACCGATAATTTCGTTTAGCAGGCCCATGGTTCCACTCCACGTTGAACTGGGCGGAAGATGGCACGAAACCCGGCTCAGCGTCTATCGAAGGCAGATCATGCGACGATCACTTTCTGGCGCAGCGTGGGATCACCACTTACCTTGCGCGTGCAGGTTTTTGAGCAGGTCGCCGCGATAGACGTGCTGGCCAGCGTGCTGGAGATTGCAGGTCAGATCGACATAAATCTTGCCGCCCATGTCACGCCAGCGACGGCAGAACGCGAAATCTTCCGACAGATAGCGCCCGTCATCCGGGTCCACCATGCAGTCGAAGAACAGCCAGTGCAGATGCGCCGTCGGGTTGCCCGCAGGTCCGTCCGGCACGTAATTCAGCTCAGGATAATGTTTCATCATGCGCAGAAAAACATCGCGCTTGATGCACATATACCCGGTCGGCGCTTCGGCGACCTCGATGAAGCCGTCCTGATCCACATAAGGCCCCACCGGGCGGGTGCCGTGGCCGATCGGGTTGAACGGGAAGGCGCACATCGTGTCTTCGAATTGCTGACGCGTCATACCCGCTGGCAATCCTTCGGCCGGCCAAGTGTCGCTCTTCATGGGATAGACACCGGCTGCCACGTCACGGTCGGCCAGCAACAGGCGCATCGCCGATTGTGGTGTGAAGCCGATGTCGGAATCGATCCAGAACAGATGCGTCAGGCTCTCATCCTGCAGGAAGCGCAACACCATCTTGTTGCGCCCGCGGGTGATCAGGCTTTCGGAATGCATATGCAACACGCAATCCAGGCCAAACCGAGCGCTGTGCTGCGTGAGGTCAAAGATGCCAATCACATAATTCATGCTGACGGCAGAGATGTAGCAGGGCGTGGCGAACATCACCCGCATGGATTTCAAGGCATCGTCAGGCAACATCGGCTTGGACCTTCAAACTTTGCATGAGACTGCGCTCAAATCAGGGCGTCTTGCCAGCTGGTGGGCGCGTCTGAGCCGGAGCCGGGGCCGCAGGCGGTCTGGCAGACGGAGCCGGTGGGGCCGCAGGGGCCGATGAGGTTACTCCCACCGAGATGCCGAACAGCTTCCACTGGCCATTCACCGGTGCGTAGGCCAGGTCGAAATTCACCTGGACCGGTGCTGAGGGGAAGATCCCGGCCATGTGCATGATGCCGTTGGCATCGATCACCGGCAGCACCGAAAGTTGCGGGTCGATCACGGCCACGCCGCTCAGATCCAACCCGTCACGTCGCTGTGCGGCAAAGATCTCCGCCAGCCGCGCATCGGTGTTGGCCTGAAAGGCGGGCGATGAGAGGTCGCGCAGCACGGTGTAGTTGCCCGACTTGTTGGCATCGTCAAGCGCCAGGAGCGTCGTGCGGATCAGCACGATCACGCCGTTGCGATCAATTTGGGCCGGTCGCGTATTCGGTGGAGGAGGCTGTGCCACCGCGTTTGAAGGGCAGAAAATAGCGGCGGTGCTGAATAGCA
>CAITEF010000286.1 GCA_903891315.1 uncultured Rhodospirillales bacterium
ATCTGCGACATCCTGATCAAGCCGGGATGTCGATTTCGCGCGCCATCCGCTGTCGGGATAGGCCGCCAATCCGGCCGCGAGCGCCGGACCGCTGACCGCCCAGGGGCCGAGGGCGGTGCGGAATTCGGCGATCAGTCCTGGCGGGCCAAGCAGAAAGCCCAGCCGCACCCCGGCCAGTCCGCTCCATTTGCCGAAGGAGCGCAGGATGATCAGGCCGCGTTGGCCGATCTCCGGGGCAAGGCTGAGCCCCTCGCCTTCCAGATCGGCGAATGCCTCATCGACCACCATGAACCCGCCTCGTGCGGCCAGACTGTCCGCCAAAGCCAGCACATCCCCACGCGGAACGATCCTCCCGTCGGGATTGTTCGGCCGACACAGAACGGCAATCTCGGCATCGGCGAGGGCGTCGAAATTCTGCTCGGCGGAGACCGCGCGCCCCGCAGACGCCCAGCCGGTTGCGTGCTCGCCATAGGTGGGCGAGAGCACCGCGACCTTGGCCTCGCGTCGTCCTACCAAGCGTGGCAGCAGCGAGATAAAAATCTGCGTCCCAGGACCTGCGAGCACGCAGGCGGGATCGCGCACGCCGAAGGCGGCAGCGGCCACGGCCTCCAGCCGTGCCACATCATCCGCCTCGGGCAAGCGATGCAAAACCTCCGGCGAAAACGGCGGCAGAGGATAAGCCACCGGGTTGATTCCGGTCGACAGGTCGAGAAACGGCAAAGGTGCGTCGGGAAACAGCGCGCGGGCGCGGGCGAGCATGCCGCCGTGATACATGCCAGGGCCTGCCGCCCAATCGGCGGACGGGCTAGGCTTGGCCGTGTTCACCGGAGTCCCGCCCATTCTCGCGCATTCCCTCCCTCTGGCCGCTTTGGCGATGATCATCGAAGCTGTCTTCGGTTACCCCGACGCGGTGTTTCGCGCCATACGCCACCCGGTGATGTGGATCGGCGCATTGATTTCCTGGCTCGACCGGACGCTCAACCGCAACACACTCCCTGCCCTGATTCGACGGCTCGCGGGCGTGCTGGCGGTGATCATTTTGGCGGGGATTCCGGCGTTGCTGGCATGGGGGTTGGAGGTTGCCCTGCGCCGCATGCTGCCCGAGATGGCAAGTCTTGGCATCGAGGCCGTGCTGGCGTCGAGCCTGATTGCCCAGCGCAGCCTGTATACGCATGTCCTCGCAGTGGCCGACGGGCTGCGCGATGAGGGGCTGACGGGCGGACGGCGGGCGGTTTCGATGATTGTCGGTCGCAATCCGGAGAGCCTCGATCTGCACGGAGTTTGCCGGGCGGCGATTGAGAGTCTGGCAGAGAATTTCTCCGATGGCGTGGTGGCCCCGCTGTTCTGGCTCGCGGTGCTCGGCCTGCCGGGGGTGGTGCTCTACAAGGCGGTGAACACGGCCGATTCGATGATCGGGCATCGCACACCGCGTCACGAAGCGTTCGGCTGGGCGGCGGCGCGGTTGGACGATGTGATCAACCTGCCCGCTTCGCGAATCGCAGCGGCATGGCTCGCCAAGGCGGCGTGGTTGGATGGGGCGGATTGGCGGAGTGCGTTGCTGGCAGTCTGGTGTGATGCGGGCAAGCATCGCTCGCCCAATGCCGGCTGGCCCGAAGCAGCGATGGCGGGCGCACTCGGGCTGAAATTGGCCGGGCCTCGGGTCTATGGCGACACAATGGTTGAGGACGCGTTCATGGGCGACGGTCATCCGGACGCGACGCCCGCCGATCTGCTGCGAGCCCTATCGCTGTTCCGAATGGCGTGCGGATACGGGATCGTTGTCCTGATCATATTAGCCGTTTGTTTGGCCTTTTAGGGCCATAACCGCTCTAATCCAAAATCAATGTTGACTTCATCGCGTCGAAACCGGACCACCTCTCGCAAACAGACTGGGAGTCAATCGAATGAGCGAGAGCGAAGAGACCGACCACGCCACTGAGCACCTTGCCCGTTTTGCCTCGCGGAGCTTTCTGCGGATCGAAGTGGTGGCCTATCTGGTGCTCGGACTGCTTCTGGGTTTGACCGCCTTTGTTGGCGTTGGCAGTGCTGCAGTGTCGCTGTTCCACACCGTGATGGCCTCAGCCGACGGCGAGGCGATGGTTGAGACTGTTGATCGGCTGCTGTTCGTGCTGATGGTGGTCGAAATCCTGCACACGGTGCGGGTCTCGTTCCGTGAAGGCACCTTGATCTGCGAGCCCTTCCTGATCGTGGGCCTGATTGCCTCGATCCGACGTATGCTCGCCATCACACTCGAATCGTCGCAGATCAATTCACCGACCCATTGGGGCGACAGTTCTTGGGGTTTGTTCTCGGCCACGATGGTGGAACTCGGCGTGCTGGCCGTGCTGATCCTGACGATGGTGACGGCGATCTATGTGCTCCGGCGCAGCGCCAACCGGGGCATCGAGGGTGCGGAGTAAGCCCGCGCTTCACCGCGCCAGGCTGAGCAGTCGATCCACGTTGATATGCGTCTCAAGATGCGCCGCGAGCGCGTCCAGAGCCGCCTCGACGCCCGCCTCGTAATTCTGATCCGACGCAACCCCGCCCCAGCCACGCAACAAGGCGGAGCGTGCGGCGTTGGAGGCGAGCATGCCGTGCAGATAGGTGCCGATCACCTGACCATTCTGGCTGATCGCCCCTTCTGGGCGTCCGTCTTCCAGCCGTAGGAAGGGCCGCGCGCGGTCTGGCCCATCGGTGCGGCCCATATGCATCTCGTAGCCGCGCACCGCCTCGCCTGACAGCAGACAGCCGGAGATCTCGCGCAATTGCTTGCGCGGCTCCAGCACCGTCTCGACATCGAGCAGTCCGAGCCCCGGAGCGGCACCCGCCGGGCCTTCAATTCCGTCGGGATCGGCGACACTGCGGCCCAGCATCTGATAGCCGCCACACAGGCCCAGCACCCGTCCGCCACGGCGGATATGGGCGGCCAGATCGATGTCCCAGCCAGTGGCGCGCAAGGCGGCGAGATCGGCGAGGGTGGATTTCGAGCCGGGCAGGATCACCAGATCGCAATCCGGCAGCGCCTCGCCGGGCCGCAGCAGGCGCAGATCAACGCTGGGTTCGGCGGAGAGCGGGTCGAGATCATCGAAATTGGCGATCATCGGCAGGCACGGCACCGCCACGCGCAGTGCCGCACCCGGACGAGCGCGGCCGGACAATTCCATCGCGTCCTCGGCGGGAAGTGCGCGCGCACCGGGGAAATGCGGGACGAGACCAAGCCCCGGCCAGCCTGTGTGTTTCTCGATGGTCTTCATCCCGTCGGCAAACAGCGAGAGATCGCCACGCATCTTGTTGACGATGAAGCCCACGATCATCTGCGCGTCACCGATGCTGAGCACGGATTTGGTGCCGACGAGGCTTGCGATCACACCGCCACGGTCGATGTCGCCGATCAGCACAACAGGCACGTCGGCGGGGCGGGCGAACCCCATATTCGCGATGTCGCCCCGGCGGAGATTGACCTCGGAGGCAGAGCCTGCACCTTCGACAAGGACAAGATCGGAATTGTGCAGCAGCGTGCCGAAGCAATCGAGCACGTGCGGCAGGAGGCCTGCTTTCATCGCCTGATATTCGCGCGCCCGCACATTGCCGCGCACCTGGCCCATGACGATGAGCTGAGAGCCGATCTCACTCTGTGGCTTGAGCAGGACCGGGTTCATCAGAATTGTTGGCACAGCCCCTGCGGCCCGCGCTTGCAGGGCCTGTGCACGGCCGATCTCACCTCCATCGGCGACGGCGGCGTTGTTGCTCATGTTCTGCGGCTTGAACGGGGCGACTTTGAACCCGCGATTTCGCGCTGCCCGGCACAGGCCAGCGACGATGAGGGATTTGCCGACGCTGGAACCGGTGCCTTGGAACATCAATGCGGGCATTCGTTCACCATCAATCCTTCGCGTCTATCTTTTCCAAGTTCCGCGCCATCGCGCCATCGCGCCAGACGAGGTCATGCATCAAAATCTGTTCAACTTGACCATGATGACACGAGACCGACCGTCGCTGCCGGGATTGATCTGCCACACGCGCTACCGCCACATCGCCTCGTTCTATCCGCGCAGGGTGTTAACGCACGTCGTTCTCGAGCACCGCGTGGATGATTTGCGCCAACGCGTCACGGTTCGTCGTGTCCGATATCATCGTCGTATGATTGCCGGCAACCCGCCGCACCGTCAGGTCACTGCAGAGCTGCGCCCAGCCCAGATCCTCGGGCATGTCGGACGAATGCCCGTCGCAGCGCAGCAATACGACCGGCGCGCTCAATCGTCCGCACTGCAGAAGGTGGCCACGTGATTGCTGCGAGGCCTGCACGCACAACTCGCGGCGCAGATGCGTCGTCAGCCAATAGCCGAAGAAGCCGAAATGCTGCGACCAGCCCATTGTGCCGTGAGATCTTGCCAGCCTCGCCAGCATCGGCCGCATGAACTGGCGCGATATCACCCAGGCGGCAATCTGCGCCGCATGTTCCGTCCGCGATTGGCCAGGCAATGGGGTGATGAATTGCTCAAGCTCCGCGCGCCATTGCCATGCCACCCGCGGCCTTTGCCAGCCAGTGCCTTCCGTTGAGGCGCCGGCCACCACTGTGTCGATGGCAATCAGGTGCCGCACGCTGCGCCGCCCCTCTTGCTCAAGGGCCTGCGCGCAAGCCGCCACGATGCGGCCGCCAAGGGAATAGCCGATCAGACTGATAGGGCCAGTCGGCGTCACGCGCCGTATGTGTTCCAAAGCGCGCGCGATCATTTCCGCCGCGATGAAACGCTGTTGGGCGAGAACGCGCCAGTTCGGCCAATCGATCAGTTCGACCGGGCTTGCACCGCCGAGTTGCCGCCGCAATGCGGCCTGCGGCGGCAACTCGCCCCAGGCACCGGGCAGGAAGAACAAGCCTGTCGCCTCGCGGGCCGCCGGCTCGGCAGTCAGTGCGGCGGCCAACTCGGCCACATTCATATCAGCGTGAAATTGCTGCAGATCGAGCTTCCGACCGGTGCCGACTTCGAGCGCGACAATCAATTCGAGAAATCGCAGCGAATCCCCACCAGCGGCATGGAATGTCATCTCAGCAGACGGCACGGCGCCCAAAATTCGCGTCCATGCCTTGACCACCTGGCGCTCCGCCAAGGACCCGGTTTTCGGGATAATGGCAGCTCCAATGGTGTGCGGTGGTTGACGGGCCGTGGCAGTGGCCAACAAGGCGGCCCTGTCCACCTTGCCGTTGGGCAACAATGGCAACGCATCAAGCTCTAGGATCAGCCCCGGCACATGGCCCGGCGGCAGGCTCGCCAACAGATTACGACGCAGAGCATCCAGGTCTAACCGCCCCGCAGCGGACGGCACCACGAAGCCAATCAAGTGCGAGCTGGCGCCATCCGTCACTGCCTGCACAGATGCGGCGGCAACACCGGGCACTTCTGTCATTGCGGCCTCAGTCATCACCGGTTCGACGCGTCGGCCATTGATTTTCACCATTCGCTCCCGTCGCCCCAGGAAGACCAGACGACCGGATGGCGCGATCCGCGCGAGATCGCCGGTGCGATAGGTCCGTCGCGATGGGTTGGTCGGGTCTGGTGTGAAACGGTCGGAGATCAGCCTGCCGTCAATCCACTCGCCCAACGCCACCCGCTCACTGGTCACCACCAACTCGCCCTCGCCGCCATCTATGACTGGCTGGCCGGACTCATCGATCAGCATCACCTCGACACCCGCGTCGGGCGGTCCGACCGACACCAGTACCTTATCGTCCTCTGCTGTTGGGTCGATCTGCCAAAACGCGATACCGACGGCTTCCGTGCAGGACAGCCCATGGAACACCCGGCATCCATCCGGGATTTGACTGAGTATCGCAGTAAGATCGCGGCGGAGAAGTCCTTCACTGCTCACGATCAGGTTGCGCAGCGCGGCAAAGGCAAGTGGTGCCGAAGGATGTGCAAGAAGTGAGCGAATGACCCCGGCGGGGCCACGCAAACCTGTCACCTTCGCCCCGATCATGCTCTCCAGTACTACACGCACGCCGTCCCGCCCCAGCGAGGCAATTACCAGCGTCACGCCCTGGAAGATGGCCTGTAAACGCCGCTGTAGACTGCCCGTGTTTGGCGCGCCCAGTGAGAGGAAGATTTCATGGGTGTCGGCGTGCGAGGACTTGAACTGTGCGGTCCTGCTGGCGAAATTAACCATCAGGATTGCAGCCGAAAATACCAGCAGCTTTGGCCTGCCGCTGCTGCCGGATGTGGCGAAGATTATCGCGGGCGCGAACGGATCACTGGGTGCGATTGGCAATTTTTCCGCAGCTTCACACAACTCCCAGACAATCGGCTCTCCACCGAGTGCGCGTGCTTCGTCGCAATCGTCGGCGGCCACAATGATCCGTTCGACCTGGGCTGCCCGCAAGACGGATTGCCGGGCCGCGAATGGCATGGTCCGGTCCATCGGCAGGAAGAACCGACCGGCGGCCAACAAGCTCAGCATCGCTGTCAGATAGGCGGTGCCATCGGGCAGCATCAGGGCGACCGGGGCTTGCGATGTTGGCAAGGCGGATAGTGCGCCGGCCGCGCGTTGGACGGTATCGAGCAATCCGGCACGCGTGACCGTGCGCCCCTGTTCCCACAGGGCGATGACGTCCGGCCCAGCCTGCACCAACGAGGCTAGTCGGACGAGCACCTCTGAAGAACCAAATGCGGGAGGCTGATTTGGAGCCGATGAATTGAAATGCATCAAACGATCTCATCAAGACGATTTGACGCGATTGTATGGTCCAGTCATGGCGGGAGCAAACATAACCATCACCATGGTTATAAATTTCACGGGAAAGAAACTAGCTATTTATTAAAAATTCCATGGAAATATTAACAATAAAT
>CAITEF010000287.1 GCA_903891315.1 uncultured Rhodospirillales bacterium
ACTATCCCGAGGCATTGCAAGCGAAGCGCGGCAATCCACCGCGATGCAGCCAAAGTCGCGATGGATTGCTGCGCTTCGCTTGCAATGACGGTTTGGGCCCAAGCAAGGGCATGGAATTTCGTGGGTTTTAGGCTACAACCCGGCGCATCTGATCCAGGCGAGGCGTGATTTAATGCGGATTTCGATTTTCGGCATCGGGTATGTCGGTGCCGTCTCCTGTGGTTGCCTCGCGGATCTGGGACATACGTTGATCGGGGTTGATCTTTCGACGGAGAAAGTGGCGCTGCTGGCCAGTGGGCAGTCGCCGATTGTCGAGGCCGAGATCAGCGAGTTGATCGCAGGCAATGTCGCCAATGGCCGTCTCACCGCTACCACCGATGTTGCGCGCGCGGTGGCGGAATCGGATGTTTCGTTCGTTGCCGTCGGCACGCCGAGCCGTGCGGATGGCAGCGTCTCGCTCGACGCGGTGGACGCGGTGCTGGCGTCTATCGGGGCGGCGATTGCCAAGAAGCCCTCGGCGCACACCGTGGTGATGCGCTCGACTGTCCCGGCTGGGACTGCCGAGACGCGGGCGATTCCCATTCTGGAGAAGGCGTCGGGGCGCAAGTTGGGCGAGGGCCTGTTCTACTACTCCAACCCGGAATTCCTGCGCGAAGGCAGTGCCGTGCGCGATTTCCGCGTCCCGCCGATGACGTTGATCGGAGCGCCTGAGGGCGACGATGCTGCGATCCTGCGCGAGATCTACGCGCCGATCACTGCCCCGGTGCACGTGGTGCAATTCAAGCTCGCCGAGAGTGCGAAGCATCTCTCCAACCTCTATCACGCCGTCAAACTGAGCTTTGCCAATGAAGCAGGTGCGGTGCTGTCGGCCCTCGGCGTCGATGCCCGCGAGGCGTTTCGCATCTTCTGCGAGGATCGGGCGCTGAATATCTCCAGCGCCTATCTGCGACCCGGCTTCGCCTTTGGCGGCTCGTGCCTGCCGAAAGACACGCGCAGCTTTGTCAGCCTCGGCGAGCAGGCGGGGGTGCCCATCCCGTTCCTGCAAAGCGTGATGAAAAGCAATGAGAGCGTGATCGAGAGGGCGTTTGCTATGATCGCGGCGCACGGGCGGCAAGATGTCGCGATGTTCGGCCTCGCGTTCAAACCGGGCACCGATGATCTGCGCGAATCGCCGTTTGTCACGCTCGCCGAGCGGATGATCGGTCGCGGCTATGGGCTGAAGATTTTCGACCGTTCGGTCAATGTGGCGCATCTGCTGGGTGCCAACCGCGCCTATATCGAGAAGGAAATCCCGCATATCGAGCGGCTGATGGCGGGTGACGTGGCCTCCGCTTTGAGCGGTACCGGGATCGTGGTCGTGGGCCATGTGAACGGGCAGGACCGCATTGATCTGCTGGCGGCCCTCGACGGTCAGGTGGTGATTGATCTGGCCGGTATCGCGGAACTCGCTGACCTGCCGGGCATTCAGTATCAGGGTTTCTGCTGGTGAAGCCGCGTCTGCTGTTCGTCTCACCGCGTTTCCTGTTTCCGATGGACCAGGGCGGCAAGATCCGCACCGCCAACACGCTGCGCGGCCTGAAGGGCGGCGCGTTCGAGATCGTGCTCGCCGCCCCGGTGCCGGCGGATTTCGAGCGCCACCGCGCCGAGATCGACGCGATCTGCGACCGGTTCGTGCATTGGCAGGAGCCGAAAATGTCACTGCCAGCCAAGGTGATCGGCCTTGCGGGGTTGCTGCCGGTGCCGGTGGCGAGTGACCGTTCGGCGGCGGGAACTGCCGTGATCGAAGCCGAACTGGCGCACAAGCCTGAGGTGATGGTCGTCGATTTCCCGCACGCCCATGTGTTGCTGCCGCCGAACATCCCCGCCGAGACGGCCACCGTGATGTTCACCCACAATGTCGAGGCGGAGATTTTCGAGCGGCATGCGGAGGTGGCGCACGGTCCGATGCGACTGGTGTGGAACAACCAGGCGCACAAGATGCGCCGTTTCGAGGGGGCTTGCCTGCGCTTCTATCGCAGCGTGATTGCGGTTTCGGCGCGGGATGCCGAGGTGCTGGCGCGCGATTATGCACTCTCCTGCGTCCGCGCGATCCAGACCGGCGTTGATCTGGATTTCTACAGCTTCACCCCCCCTGCCCCGGCCGCCGCCGAAGGTGGGCGCGTGGTGTTCTGCGGCGCAATGGACAGCCGCTCGAACATCGACGGGGTGAAGTGGCTGGCTGCCGATATTTGGCCATTGGTGGTGGCACAGCGGCCGAAGGCGGAGGCGCTGATCGTTGGGCGCAATCCTGGCGAGGAACTTGTCGCCTCGATCAAGGCGCAGGGGCTGAATTTCCGCTTCACCGGTTTCGTCGACGATATCCGGCCGCATGTGTCTTCGGCCGATGTGTCGGTGATCCCGCTGCGCGTCGGCAGCGGCACGCGGATCAAGGCGTTCGAGGCGATGGCGTTGGGCCGCCCGGTGGTGTCGACCAGCATTGGCATCGAGGGGCTGGATGTCACCGATGGCGCGCATTACCGCTGTGCCGACACGCCCGAGGCGTTTGCTGCGGCGATTGTGGCGTTGCTCGATCAGTCAGAGACCGCGGCGGCGACGGCGCGGGCCGCGCGCACGCTGCTGGAGGAGC
>CAITEF010000288.1 GCA_903891315.1 uncultured Rhodospirillales bacterium
CCGCCTTGGTGCTCATCGCGATGGTGGTGGTGGGCTCGGAATGCAGAAAGCCGTCGATCTGATTGGTCAGCAGCGCCGTCGGCATGTCGGCACCTTCGAGCGGCAGGAACTGCCAGCCCAATTGTTGCTCGGTCAGCTTGCGGTCCACCCGCAGCCAGCCACGGAACAGCGCCAGATGGTCCGATGACGGCGAGGAGACCGCGATCCGCAGCGGCTTGCCAATCAATTCGTCGAACTTGGCGGCCTCGATCTTGTTGCTCAGCACGAAGCTGGTGTGCCCGGCATTGGCCCCGCTGACGACCGCCAGCGGCATCTTCTTGCCCGCATCCATCGCTCGCGAATTCAGGCTCACCACTTCCGGCCCGCCGCCGAAATACAGATCAAGCTCACCCTGCCAAAGCTGCGTCACCCCCTCGATGGTCTGGCCGGAGGTGAATTTCTGCTCGACGACGGTGACACCGTGCTTGTCGTAAGCCCCGATATTCTTCGCCACGCCGTGCATGAAGGTGGTCAAATTCGGGAACAGATAGCCGAACCGCACCGTAACATTCTCAGCCGCTCGGGCGCGGCTGCTGATCAACGCGGGTGCGGCGAGACTTGCGATGGCGAGTTGGTTGAACCGGCGACGTTGCATCGTCGTCTCCTGTTTGGTTGTCATCGATTGACCTCCCATTTCCCAATCGTCCGCCGCTCCAGCGTGCGGACGATCAGTTTCTCGGTGCCGAAGCCGACGACGCTGATCAGGATCATCGCCATCATCAGATCGGCGGCGCGGAACTGGTAGCGCGCCTGCATCAGCACGAAGCCCACACCCATCTTCGCGGCCAGCATTTCGGCCGCCACGATCATGCGCCACGCCCCGCCCAAGGCGATGCGCATGCCAGTGATGATGTGCGGAATGCTCGCAGGCAGAATCACCCGCCAGACCAGCGTGAACCCGCGCGCGCCATAGCAGCGCGCGGCGACGATGATCACCGGGTTGATGCTGCGGGCACCGGCCTCGGTGTTGAAGAACATCGCGAAGAACTCGGCGATGAACACCACGAACACCACCGCCTTGTCGGTCAATCCGAACCAGAGGATGGCGAGCGGAATCCAGGCAATGCCAGGGATCGGGTAGAGCAAGCGGATCACCGGCTCCAGAAACTCGCGCACCGCCGTGCTGCGACCGACCAACAACCCGGTCGGAATCGCGAGCGCCGCCGCCAATGCAAATCCGGTCAACGCGCGCAGGAAACTGGCGAGCAGATGCTGATAAATGCTTGGCCCATACAGCCACGGATCGGGCCTGCGCAGCAGCAGCGTGTCGATCACGTCGGAGATCACAGCGGTCGGCGGCGGCAGGATCAGGTCTAGATCGTAGTACACCGACATCGCCTGCCACACTCCGAGCAGTCCGGCGATGCCGATGGCGGCGCGGATGATCTTGCGCCGCCGCTCCCGGATTTGCCGCGCGCGGGTGTAGGCGGCGAGCGTTTCCGCGTTGAGCGCCGTCGTCATGCGCGGCGCTCCATTTCGTTCATTTTCGCGGTGATCTCTTCCTTGAGTGCCGCCATCGCCGCCGAGTTGCGATCCCGCGGACGCGGCAGATCAATGCGGATTTCAGCCCCCACCCGGCCCGGCGAGGGCGTCATGATGGCGATGCGGTCGGCGAGATAAATCGCCTCCTCGATGTCATGCGTCACGTAGACCACCGTGCGCGGCTCGGCGAGCCAGGTGCGCACCAGATGCTCCTGCAATCCGGCACGGTTGATCGCGTCGATGGCCGAGAACGGCTCGTCCATCAGCAACACGGCCGCATCCGTCATTGCCCAGGCTCGCGCGATGGCGACCCGGTGCTTCATCCCGCCGGACAACTGATAGGGGAATTTCCCGGCAGCCGCCGAAAGCCCCACAATGTCGAGCACATGCTCCACCCGCTCGCGCACTTGCGGCTTCTTCCAGCCCGCCATCTCCAGTCCGAAGCCCACATTCTGAGCGGCAGTGAGCCAAGGGAAGAGCGCCGCCTCCTGAAACACGATGGCCCGGTCCAGCCCCGGCCCGATGATCTTCTCGCCATGCACCAACAGCGAGCCTTCAAGCGGGAACATCAGCCCCGCCAGCATCCGCAAAAAACTGCTCTTCCCGCAGCCGCTCGGCCCGAGCACGCAGAGGAACTCACCCTCTGGAATCTCCAAATTGAAATGCGCCAACGCCGTCGACCAACCGGTCGAGGCCTCATAGGCGTGATTGATCTCATGCGCCTGGATCACAATCCGGGCGGACGTTTCACGCGGCGCAGTTGCAGCAGACGCCCCCATGTGATCCCCCCGGACACCCTGTTCCATTCTTTGGAACTTCATTCCAAATTTCGATGATTAGGGACGCGGGCTTGTCGTCTGTCAAGTCAGTGATCTTGCGCGGCGGGAGCGTGCATGGTCCTTTACGGTTAAAGATTCGGTGCCATACGGAATCAGAGGAAACCCAGGCCAATGCCCGATACCAGCCCGCCGTCAGACGCCACGTCCGCCATAGAGCGCCCGGCCTCGCTGACCCCGAATGAAGCGCTGTTCGGCAGCGACGCCATCGCCGAAGCGATCCGCGACCTCAACATCCCCTATGTCGCCCTCAATCCGGGTGCGAGCTATCGCGGCCTGCATGACAGTCTGGTGAATCATCTCGGCAACGCCGCCCCGCAGATGCTGCTCTGCCTGCACGAGGAACATGCGGTTGCCATCGCGCATGGCTGGGCGAAGGTGACCGGCACGCCGATGCTCGCCGCCGTGCATTCCAATGTCGGCCTGTTCCACGCCACGATGGCGATCTTCAACGCATGGTGCGACCGGATGCCGGTCATCGTGCTGGGTGCCACCGGACCGGTGGATGCGGCCAAGCGCCGCCCCTGGATCGACTGGATTCACACCGCGCAAGACCAGGGTGCCATCGTGCGCCCCTACGTGAAATGGGACGCGCAACCCGGCTCGCCGGAAGCGGCACGCGAGGCATTGTTCCGCGCCGCGTGGCTGTCCGGCTCAGCCCCGATGGGCCCGGTCTATGTCAATCTCGACGCCGCCGTGCAGGAAGCTCCGCTCCCCAAGCGTCTGCCGCCGGTAGATGCGTCCCGTTTCATGCCGAAGATGGACAGCGGTGCCTCCGCGCAATCGCTCAATTCGGCGTTGGATCTGCTGCGCAACGCGGCCAAACCCATCGTCCTGATGGGCCGCGTCAGTCGCAGCACCGATTGCTGGGCGCAGCGCGTCCATCTTGCCGAGGCGCTCGATGCAAGCGTGATCACCGACCTAAAGATCGGCGCTGCCTTCCCGACCGACCATCCGTTGCATGCCGGATCCCCCGGCGTGTTCCTCTCGCCCGACGCCGCCAAAGCACTCGCCGAGGCAGATGTCGTGCTCAGCCTCGACTGGGTTGATCTCGCGGGCGCGCTCAGTGCGGCAGGTGTGTCGGCGGCGAAGATCATCCAGGTCTCGCTCGACTACACTGTCCACAACGGTTGGAGTGCGGACCATCAAGGCCTCGCCCCTGTCGATCTCTTCATCCCCGCCGATCCGGACGCGGTGGTGGCGGCGATGGTGGCGGAATTGCCGAAGCGGGAGCCGGTTGCACTGCCTTCGACGGTGCTGGAACCACTCCCGCTCGCCTCCGGACCGATCTTTGTCCCCGAAATGGCGACGGCTCTGCGCGCGGCGGTGGGTGCGCGGAATATGTCACTCCTGCATCTGCCTTTGTCCTGGGACGGAGCGTCCTGGCCGCTGCGCCATCCGCTCGATTTCCTAGGCTCCGATGGCGGCGGCGGCATCGGCGGCGGGCCGGGAATTTCCATCGGTGCGGCGCTCGCGCTGCGCGGCACTGGTCGCTTGCCGGTGTCGATCTGCGGCGATGGCGATTTCTTGATGGGGGCCACATCGATCTGGACGGCGGTGCATTACCGCATCCCGCTGCTCATCGTCGTCGCCAACAACCAATCCTTCTTCAACGACGAAGTGCATCAGGAGCGGATGGCCCGCATCCGCAACCGCCCGGTCGAGAACAAATGGATCGGCATGCGGATGACCGACCCCGACATCGATCTCGCCACCATCGCGCGCGGGCAGGGGGCCATCGGCATCGGCCCGGTCACCGACGCCGCCGAATTGCCGACGATCTTCGCCGAGGCGATTGCACATGTTGAGGCGGGCCACGTCGTCGTCGTCGATGTCCGCGTGCAGGTCGGCTACACGCCCGCGATGGCCGCCGCTTTGACACGGCATTCGAAGGAATGAGTGCGCCCCTGCTGTCGGTCGACGGCGTCACCAGGCGCTTCGGCCCGGAAACCTGCGGTGTTCTGGCGGTCGACAATATGTCTTTTGACGTCCGCCAGGGCGAGTTCGTCTCGATCATCGGCCCGTCCGGCTGCGGAAAATCGACGCTGTTCAGCATGCTTGGTGGATTGCTGCCGCCGACGAGCGGTCGGATTGCGGTGGAAGGCGATGTCATCACCGGCCCGCACCCGGCGGTCGGCATGGTGTTCCAGGAAGAAAGCTGCCTGCCCTGGCGCAGCGTGATCGACAACGTGGCGTTTCCGCTCGAATTGGAGGGGATCGGCAAATCCGAGCGACATGACCGCGCCCAGCATTTCGTCGAACTCGTGGGTTTGCACGGCTTCGAAAAACGCCACCCCGCCGAACTCTCCGGCGGAATGCGCCAACGCGTCTGTATCGCACGCACGCTCGCCGCCAAGCCGCGCCTGCTGCTGATGGACGAGCCATTCGCCGCACTCGACGAACAAACCCGTCTGCTGCTCGGCGACAAGGTGCTGCAAATCCAGCAGGAGTTGCACCAGACCACATTGCTGATCACCCACAGCATCACCGAGGCGGTGCAACTCTCCGACCGCATCCTGGTGATGACCTACCGCCCAGGCCGCCTCAAACGCATCGTCGAGGTCCACCTGCCGCGCCCGCGCAACGCCGACGTGGTGACCAGCCCGGAATTCGGCGCGACGGTGGCCGAAATCTGGAGCGACCTGCGCGAAGAGGCCTCGCGCGGCATGGCGGCTTCGGAGGTGTCGTGAGCCGTCTGTTGCCACCAGCCTTCGGCGTGCTCTGCATTGTGGCGCTGCTTTGCCTGCTGCAACTGGCCATCCAGGCCGGGATTGTGGATGTCTATATCGTTCCGCTGCCCACCGACATGCTGGCCAGCCTGCCGCGTCTGGTGGAAGAGGAACATGTGATCCGCCGCTTCGGCGTCACCTTTGGCGAGACGCTATCGGCTGGGTTGCTCGCCTTGGTGGTCGGCGTGGCGCTCGGGATGGCGTTGCAGCATTGGCCCAGGATGCGCCGCGCCTTCGAGCCCTGGTTCGCGCTGTTGGCGGCGGCTCCGCTGGTGATGGCCTATCCGCTGTTCCTGGTCCTGTTCGGCCGCTCCTCGCTGACCATCATCGTCATCGCCTTCGCCTCTGCGCTTGCCCCAGTGGTGCTGAAGACCATCGAGGGTTTCGCCACCATCCGCCCGGTGCTGATCGATGTCGGCCACAGCCTGCGGATGACCCGCGCGCAGGAATTCCGCCTCATTCTGTTGCCCGCCGCCTTGCCGGAGATTTTCGTCGGCCTGCGTTTGGCGCTGATCTTCGCGCTGATCAACGTCGTCGGCGTCGAGTTCCTGATCAATCTTGGCGGCTTGGGCCAGTTGATCAGCGAACTCTCTGAACGCTACGACCTGCCAGGCACCTGGGCCTCCATCGGCCTTGTTGTGATCGTCAGTATCCTGTTCTTCCTGTTGCTGGATGGGGGGGAGCGATGGCTACGCAAGAGGCATTGACCAAAGGATTGGCTCTGCCGCGCCTCATCGCTATCGTCGTGATCCTGGCGATGTGGCAGGCGCTGGCTCTGTCCGGCCTGTTGTTCCGTGACGTGGTGCCCCCGTTAGAGGCGTTGGTTGTGGGCTTCGTGGGCGTGCTGATCAGCCCGGATTTCTACGCCAATCTGGCGATCACCTTCGCCGAGTTGCTGGCAGCCCTGGCAGGTGGCGGCTTGGCCGGGCTGGTCGTGGGGCTGTGCCTCGGTGCCAGCCGCTTTGCTTCCAAGGCGTTTGAGCCCTGGCTCGGCTATCTCGGACCGACGCCCAAGATCATCCTCTTCCCACTGCTGATTCTGATGTTCGGCGTCGGCGTGGAATCGAAGATGGCGATGGGCGCGGTGTCCTGTTTCTTCCCGATCGCGATCAGCGTCGCCGCTGGGGTGCGTGGGGTGGACCCGGTGCTGCTCAAGGTTGGCCGCTCCTTTCGTGCCCGGCTGGATCAGATGCTGATCAAGATCTACCTGCCCGCCATGATCGCCCCGTTGCTCAACGGCGCGCGCCTTGGCTTCGGGGTGGCGTTGATCGGCGTGCTGCTGGCCGAGACCAAATTGTCCAAACAGGGGCTCGGCTTCATGGTGATGGATGCCTATCAACGCTTCGACATGCCGCGCATGTATGGTTTGCTGATCGTGTCGGTCGGCATCGCCGCCGTGGTGAACATCGTGCTCGAACATCTGGCCATCCAAGCCGGACACAAGAAGCCTACAAAACATTGAAACGAAATGAGGTGTCCTTGGGCCAATATCCACCCGTCATTGCAAGCGCAGCGCAGCAATCCATCGCTGTGTAGCCAGTTGCGCGATGGATTGCTGCGCGTGCAATGACGGTTTGGTGAGGTGCGTTGGGCTGTCAGTCTCAAACAATCGGGTTCGAAAAGGGAGACCAAAAATGAAAAGAATTTCGTGGGCCGCCGTCTTGTTGGCCGTCGTCATGGCACCGCTCGCCCAAGCCGAGACGCTAAAAATCGCTGTCGGCCAACGCGGCAACTGGGACACCGCGATCCCGGAACTCGGCCAGCGCGCCGGGATTTTCAAGAAATACGATCTCGATCTCGACATCCTTTACACCTCAGGTGGCGGCGAGACCCAACAGGCGGTGCTGTCACGCAGTGTCGATATCGGCACCGCCGCAGGCTCGCTCGGCGCATTGGGTGCTGCCTCGAAAGGTGCTCCGATCCGCATCATCTCAGCGGAAATGACCGGAGCACCTGAGCTATACTGGTATGTCCCGGCGAACTCGCCAATCAAAAGCGTGGCCGATCTGGCGGGCAAGACGGTGGGCTATTCCACCACCGGCTCGTCCACCAACACCGTCATTATGATGGCCCGCGCGCAGTACAAGGTCGATTTCAACCCGATTGCCACCGGCGGACTTCCTGCGACCTTCACCCAGGCGATGTCCGGCCAGATCGATGTCGGCTGGGCCTCGGCCCCGTTCGGCGTCGACGCGCTGAATGATGGCAAGATCCGCGTCATCATCCGTGGCCGCGACATCGATGCGGCGCGCAACCAGACGGTGCGCGTCAACATCGTCCACGCTGGCGTGCTCGCCGCCAAGCGCCCGGCGATTGAACGCTTCATGCAGGCCTATCGCGAGACACTGGAGTGGATGTACAGCAGCCCCGACGCCATCCCGAGTTTCGTCGCCTTTTCCGGTATCTCGAAAGAAACCGCCACGAAGGTGCGCGACGAGTATTTCCCGAAATCGACGCTGATGCCGGATCAGATGGTTGGGCTTGATTCTTTGATGCAGGACGGTGTGACTTTCAAGTTCCTCGCCGCCCCGCTCACCGAGGCACAGGTGAAGGACGTCATTCAGATCAAGAAGTGAGATCGTCTGGCGGAGGTGCTGCGCACGTCCGCCATACGCCCTATCCCTGCAACGTCGCCCAAATCTTCTGCGCCGTCGCCGGCATCTCCATAGGGGTCACCCCGGCAGGCCGCTGAGCGTCAAAAATCGCCTTCATCGCGGTGGACAGCGACCCAACGGTGCCCGCCTTGCCACCCCCCGTTCCAATGTACGGACCTTTATTCCAATTTAGCATGATTGGGAACGCGAGCTTGCCGTCTGTTAAGTCAGCGATCATCGCTGCGCTCGCGATGACGAATGTCGGGGCGGGCGGCCAAACAACGCCGCCGCTGGTATAACACTTCGCCCTCCCGTTTGGGGCGACGGCCAAGCGGGATCATGTGCCAAGGGTCAGTTCTCAAACGTTGAACAGGGAGCCGTCCGTCTCCGAGGCGAGGCGCGTGTCCATCACCCCCTCCGCTTCCCAATCCAACGCCGCACCCTCCCGCAAAACACGGTCCGCCCAAGCTGTGTAAGTCTGACCCTCTCCATGCAGTACCAACCCTTGCAGCAACCGCGAGGGTCATTTGCCACCGCGCACCGCCTGCACCAGCACCAGCTTGGCCTGCCGCCCTGCACGCGGCCAAAGCGGCATCACCGCATGGCTGCCGCATCCCGCAGCGCTGAACGCCGCCAGACATTCCGCCAAAGTCCCGGCATGGATGATGAATGTGAGCGTCCCGCGATGCCGCAGCCGCTTGCCCAAGGCACTCGCCCACACCGCCAACAACCCCTCACTCGCCTGCCGCGCTCTGGCCCGCGCGCTGTCGGGTGAGGCGGTGGCGCGCGGTTCATACCAAGGCGGATTGGCCATCGCGTGGTCGAACAGGGCAATGCTGCTGAATGTCGCTATATCGCCCTGAACAATCTCGATCCCGCCGAACCCGTTGCGCGCCACATTGTCCTGCGCCAGCGCGACCAGTTCCGGGTCCAGTTCGACCCCCAAACCCCGCACTCCGGCTATCCGAGCCGCCAGACAGAGGAGGGCCGCTCCGCCGCCCGTCCCCGCTTCCAACACCGACTCGCCCGGACGCGCTGCCACGCTTGCCGCCAACAACACCGGTTCGATCCCGCTGCGATGCCCATGGCTGCGCTGCGCATGCAGCACGCGACCGCCGAGCAGCATGTCAGGTCCGGCAGTCACGCAAGCTCTCCGGCCTCGCGCAGCACCCGCAATGCTTGGTCGCGCTCGTCCCGTGGCACCGCGATCCGGCGCGGAAATGCGCCGATATTGCCCTCGACAGCGCTGACATGGCTGTCCAATTCCACCGGGTCGAGCCCGGCATCACGCAGCAACGCCAGAATGAAACCAATCTGCACCCAGGAATTGGACTGGAAAACAACCTGCATCCGTGCTGAACCCTCCACAGGGCGGCATCCTGGCTTGCCTTGACCCTTCTGGAAACCCGCCGATATGGTGGGGCGGTTCCGGATCACGCATTGGAGAGAGTATTTGGGCGTTCTGGCCAATCTGCCGCCCGCTGTCGCGCCCAAAGGCGAAGATGCGCTGACGCGTCTTGTGCGTCTGGTGCAGGACGATCTTCTGGAATGCAACCGCACCATCGTCGAGCGCATGGCCAGCGACGTGGCACTCATCCCGCAACTTGCCGCCCATCTGGTTGCCGCCGGTGGCAAGCGCATCCGCCCGCTGCTCACGCTCGCCGCCGCCCGCATGTGCGGCTATTCCGGCCCGCGCCACATCCATCTCGCCGCCTGCGTCGAATTCATCCACACCGCCACCCTGCTGCATGACGACGTCGTCGATGACAGCAAGCTGCGTCGTGGCCTCGCCAGCGCCAACGCGGTGTTCGGCAACAAGGCCTCCGTCCTGGTCGGCGACTTTCTGTTCGCCCGTGCCTTCCAATTGATGGTGCTCGACGGTTCGCTGAAAGTGTTGGGCATCCTCTCCAAGGCGGCAGCGACGATTGCCGAGGGCGAGGTGCTGCAACTCGTCACGCAAAACGATCTCGCCTCTGGTGAGGCGCAATATCTCGAAGTGATCGGCGGCAAGACCGCGGCTCTGTTCACCGCCGCCTGCGAAGTCGGTGCCGTGGTGGCCGACCGTCCGCTGCCCGAGGAACAGGCGCTGGGCGATTACGGCACTGCGCTGGGCATGGCATTCCAACTGGTCGACGACGCGCTAGACTACGCCGCCGATCAGGCGACGCTCGGC
>CAITEF010000289.1 GCA_903891315.1 uncultured Rhodospirillales bacterium
CGGCGTTCGGGCTGGTCGGCCTTGTGCCGACAACCGAGATGGCGACCGCGTTGGTGAACCGAGCGGTGGCCTGGATATTCGGCGCAACAACCCTGCCCGGTCTCGAACTCGCTGGCGGCGTGCCGACGTCGCTGCGCACCTTGGTGGTGATACCGACGCTGTTGACCGGCGAGGCGGATATTCTCGAACAGGTCGAACGGCTTGAAGTGCATCATCTCGCTGGTGCGGGCGGCGATCTGACATTTGCCCTGCTGACCGATGGCGTCGATGCCGACCGGGAAGTTCTGCCGGAAGACGCCATTCTGCTCGATCTGGCGGTGACGGCGATAGCGCGGTTGAACCTGCGGCACGGACCAGGACCGGCCGGTGACCGCTTCTTGCTGCTGCACCGGCATCGTCAGTTCAATCCAGGCGAAGACAAATGGATGGGATGGGAGCGCAAGCGCGGCAAGCTGCATGAGTTGAACCGTCTTCTGCGCGGGGCGATCGATACCTCCTTCATGCCGACGGCCGGACGCTTGCCGGTGGTTCCCGCCGAGGTGCGTTATGTCGTCACGCTCGACGCCGACACCCGCCTGCCGCGCGACGCCGCCCTTCGGCTGGTCGGCAAGATGGCCCATCCATTGAACCGTCCGAAATTCAGCGCCGCAGCGCAACGTGTGGTCGGCGGTTACGCCATTCTCCAGCCCCGCGTGACGCCCTCGCTGCCCGTCGGCCAGGAAGGCTCGTTCTATCAGCGGGTGATTTCCGGGCCTTGCGGCATGGACCCTTATGCGGCGGCGGTGTCGGACGTGTATCAGGATCTTTTCGGCGAAGGCTCCTACACCGGCAAGGGCATCTATGACGTTGACGCCTTCGAGGCATCGCTCGTCGGCCGAATTCCGGAGAATACGCTGCTCAGCCACGATCTGTTCGAGGGCGTCTTCGCCCGTTCCGGTCTGGCCTCGGATATCGAGGTCGTCGAGGAATTCCCATCGCGATACGATGTCGTCGCCAAGCGGCAGCATCGCTGGACGCGCGGCGATTGGCAGTTGTTGCCTTGGGTGTTCGGCACCGCGACCGGCGCTGCCGCACTCAATTCTGTCGGGCGCTGGAAGATGCTCGACAATCTTCGCCGCTCGCTGCTTGCCCCGCTGACGTTCATCCTGCTCTGCCTGTCCTGGCTGCTGCCGCTGCCGACGGCGCTGATCGGCACGCTTTTGGCGATGGCCACCATCGCGGCGCCGGCCTTGCTGCCGATTGCCTTCTCGGTGCTGCCCAACCGGGCCGATACCCGGATGCGCAATCATCTGGAGAAATTAAGCGGCGACTTGCGGCTGGCCGCAGCCCAAATTCTGCTGTCGCTCATCTTCCTGCCCAATCAAGCGTGGCAGATGGGCGACGCGGTGGTTCGGACCCTGCTCCGCCTGTTTGTCACCCGCCACCATTTGCTGGAATGGACCACCGCCGCCAAATCGAACGCCAGCCCAAGGCTGGATGCGCTCGGCTTCTACCGGCAGATGCGCGGCGGCGCGGTCCTCACCCTGATCTCGGCGGCGGCCACACTCGCCATCGCGCCGTCCTCATCGCCGCTGATCCTGCCCTTCGCCCTGCTCTGGCTCGCCGCCCCCATCGTGGCGCAATGGACAAGCCGTTCGCCCACCGTGCCGCAGCGGCTGGCGGTGCGGGAGGAAGATGCGCGCGCTCTGCGCCTGATCGCGCGGCGCACATGGCGCTATTTCGAGACCTTCGTGACGCCGAACGAGAACATGCTGCCGCCGGACAATTTCCAGGAAGACCCCAAGCTGGTCGTGGCGCACCGCACCTCGCCGACCAATATCGGCCTGTATCTGCTCTCGGCGGTGGTGGCGCACGACTTTGGCTGGGCAGGCACGACTCAGACCGTCGAGCGGCTCGAAGCGACGTTCGAGACCCTCAAAAGACTGCCGCGCTTTCGCGGGCACTTCCTCAACTGGTACGGCACGCAAGACCTCGCCCCATTGCCGCCCGCCTATGTCTCCTCGGTGGATAGCGGCAATTTCGCCGGCCATCTCATCGCCTTGGCCAATGCCTGCGAGGAGTGGACAGAGACCTATGTGCCCGCCAGCCCCCGCCAAAGCATGGCCGACCATCTCGCGATGGCGCGCACGGCCCTTGCCGCCCTGCCCACCGCGGGCAGCGAGTCTGTCCAAGCGGTTGGCAAAGCACTCGACGAAATCGAGTCCCAACTGAACGGGCCGCAAAGCTTCGAGGCATTCACCCCGGCACTGATCCGTCTGATCGACAAGTCGGTCAGAACCATGCAGGGCGCAATGCCTGCGGCAGGCGACGACAAATCCGCTGATGCCCTGTTCTGGGTCGCAGCAATCGGCAAAATGGCGCTTGAGCATCAGCGCGACCGCCAGCAGTTCGCCCAGATGCCCGATGCGGCACGCAACCGCCTGACCACCCTCGCCGCCACCGCACGCGCGATGGCGATGGAGATGGATTTCGCCTTTCTGCTCGATCCCGAACGCAAGCTGCTCTCCATCGGCTATTCGGTGCCCGATAACGGGCTCGACCCAAGCTGCTACGATCTCCTGGCCTCCGAAGCCCGGCTGGCCAGCCTGATTGCCATCGCCAAGGGCGACGCGCCGACCCGTCACTGGTTCAGGCTCGGCAGATTGGCAACGCCGCTTGGCAATGGCTCGGCGCTGATTTCCTGGTCAGGCTCGATGTTCGAATATCTCATGCCGTCGCTGGTCATGCGCGCGCCGTCGGGCAGTGTGCTTGAACAGACCAACCGCTTGGTGGTCGAGCGGCAGCAAGCCTATGGCCAGTCGCTCGGCGTGCCTTGGGGAATCTCGGAATCCGCCTACAACGCGCGCGATATCGAATTCACCTACCAATATTCCAATTTCGGCGTGCCCGGCCTCGGCCTCAAGCGCGGACTTTCGGGCAATCTGGTGATTGCGCCCTACGCGACCGGCCTGGCCACAATGGTCGATCCGCAGGGCGCACGGCAGAACTTTGCCCGCCTCGCCGACATGGGCGCACAGGGCCGTTACGGATTTTATGAAGCGCTCGATTTCACCCGTTCGCGACTGCCGGAAGGCGAGAAATTCGCCATCGTGCGCAATTTCATGGCCCATCACCAGGGAATGACCATCGTCGCCGTCGCCAACATATTGCGTGACGGCGAGATGCGCAGCCGGTTCCATCGCGAGCCGATGATTCAGGCCAGTGAATTGCTGTTGCAGGAACGCACCCCGCGCGATGTCGTCGCCGTGCACCCCCGAGCCGAAGAAGTGCGGGTGTCCGGGGAGCTGGCCCGCAGCAATTCCGCCACCGTTCGACGCCTGATGACCCCGGATGTCGGCCCAACGGTCACGCATTTGCTGTCCAACGGCCTCTATGCCGTCATGCTGACGGCGTCCGGCGGCGGCTACAGCCGTTGGCGCGACTTCGCCGTCACACGCTGGCACGAAGATGCGACGCGCGACGATTGGGGCTCCTTTATCTTTGCCCGTGATATTGAAAGCGGCAGCGTCTGGTCGGCGACCTCGCAGCCGCTTGGCCATGGGTCCGGCA
Source organism: uncultured Rhodospirillales bacterium (assembly GCA_903891315.1). Classification (GTDB taxonomy): domain Bacteria; phylum Pseudomonadota; class Alphaproteobacteria; order Acetobacterales; family Acetobacteraceae; genus CAIQQQ01. The sequence continues at coordinate 3,550 of CAITEF010000289.1, forward strand.
ATGGCGAAGTGGTGTTTGGCGAGGACCACGCCGAGTTCATCCATCGCGATGTCGGGCTGACGACGACGATGGATGTCATCGTCTCTGGCGAACACAATGGCGAGGTGCGGCGGATATCGCTGACCAACAGCGGCAAGCGGAATCGTGAGATCGAGCTGACCTCCTATGCCGAACTCGTCCTGACCTCGCCCGCCGCCGACAATGCGCATCCGGCGTTCGCCAAGCTCTTTGTGCAGACCGAGCATCTGCCGGAATTCGGTGCCATCCTCGCCACGCGCCGGCTGCGCGCGCCGGGCGATCCGCCGATCTGGGCGGCGCATTTCGCAGTGGTGGAAGGCGATGTCGCCGCCGAGGCGCAATACGAGACCGACCGCGCCCGCTTCGTCGGCCGCGGTCGTAGCATCGGCGCGGCGAAGGCGATATCGGGCGGCGGGGCATTGTCCAATACGGTCGGGACTGTGCTCGACCCGATCTTTTCGCTGCGCCAGAGCGTGCGCGTGGCACCCGGCAAGGTGGCACGCATCGCGTTCTGGACGGTGGTCGCCGCCTCGCGCGAGGAACTGCTTGACCTCATCGACACCCACCACGACCGCAGCGCCTTCGACCGCGCCAAAACCCTGGCCTGGACCCAAGCGCAGGTGGAACTGCGCCATCTCGACGTGAAATCCGAGGAAGCCGCCGATTTCCAGCGGCTGGTGGCACCGATTCTCTACACCGACCGGCGCTTCCGCGCGCCATCCGAGGCGATCTTTCGCGGCGCGGGCCCGCAATCGGGGCTGTGGCAACATTCGATCTCGGGCGACCTGCCCATCGTGCTGTTGCGGATCGACGACATCGAAGACATCGCGCAGGTGCGCCAGATTCTGCGTGCGCATGAATATTGGCGGATGAAGCGGCTGGCGGTCGATCTCGTCATCATCAATGAGCGCGCGTCGTCCTATGTGCAGGATTTGCAGATTGCCATCGAGACCGCCGTGCGGACCAACGCGAGCAGACCACGTTTTGGCGACGCCCCGACGCCGGGTTCGGTTTACGTGCTGCGCGCCGATCTGATGAGCGTGGAATCGCGTGCGCTCTTGCAGTCGGCGGCCCGTGTTGTCCTTGCAGCACGGCGTGGCAACATTGCCGACCATCTCGCCCGGCTCAACCGCCGCCCGGAGGCTCCGGCTGGCAAACCCCGGCTTCGCCGCGAAGCCTCCCCTGCGCGCCCCGCGCCATCGCGCCTGTCGTCAAGCCTTGAATTCTTCAACGGCTTCGGTGGCTTCGACAAGGACGGGCGAGAATATGTCACGGTCCTGAGCGGCAATCGCACGACGCCTGCGCCCTGGATCAACGTGATCGCCAATCCCGGCTTCGGCTTTCAGGTCTCCGCCGAAGGCAGCGGCTACACCTGGGCGGAGAACAGTCGCGAAAACCAGATCACCCAATGGTCCAACGATCCGATCGCCGACCCGGCGGGAGAGGCGATCTATGTGCGCGACGAGGTTTCCGGCGAGTTGTGGAGCCCAACCGCCCAACCGATCCGCGACGGCGGCCACTACGCGGCACAGCACGGCTTCGGCTACAGCCGCTTTGAGCACGAGGCAAACGGCATCACGCTCGATCTTCTGCACTATGTCCCGCTCACCGATCCGCTCAAGATTTCCCGCCTGACGCTGACCAACCGGTCCAGCCACCCGCGCCGACTTTCCGTCACCGCCTATACCGAGTGGGTGCTCGGCACACAGCGCGGCGCGTCGGCCCCGTTTATTTCCACCGAGATCGATGCCGACAGCGGCGCGATATTGGCGCGCAACCCGTGGAGTGCCGCCTTCGCCGGGCGCGTTGCCTTCGCCGATCTGCGTGGCAGGCAGACCGCCTGGACGGCCGACCGCACGGAATTTCTCGGCCGCAATGGCAGGCTGGCGGCACCGCTTGCTCTGGTGGGTGCAGCGTCGCTCTCGGGCATAACCGGCGCGGGCTTTGATCCCTGCGCCGCCCTGCAAACCGTGGTCGAACTCGGCATCGGCGAGAGCGTCGAGGTGGTCTCGTTCATTGGGCAATGCGCCTCCCTGGCGGAAACCCAGGCGCTGATCGCCAAATATCGAGAGGCGGATCTCGACTCAGTGCTCGCTGCGGTGACCGAGTATTGGAGCTCCGTGCTCGGCGTGGTCCAGGTCAAGACGCCGGATCGGGCGATGGACATCATGCTCAATGGCTGGCTGCTCTATCAGACCCTCGCCTGCCGGGTCTGGGCGCGTTCAGCCTTTTATCAGGCCAGCGGCGCGTATGGCTTTCGCGATCAGCTGCAGGACGGCATGGCGTTGACGTTGGCGCTGCCTGCGGAAACCCGCAGCCATATCCTGCGCGCCGCCGGACGGCAGTTCGTCGATGGCGACGTGCAGCATTGGTGGTTGCCGCAAACGGGCCAAGGCGTGCGCACCCGCATCAGCGACGATCACGTCTGGCTCGCCTTCGCTACAGCGACCTATATCGAATGCTCGGGCGATGCCGCGATTCTCGACGAACGGACATCTTATCTGGACGGGCCGCCCATGCGGCCGGAGGAGCATGAATTGTTCTTCCAGCCCATGCCGGCGGACGAGCAGGCGTCGCTCTTCGAGCATTGCGCGCGCGGCATCGACCACGCGTTGTCGCTCACCGGCCAACTCGGCCTGCCGCTGATCGGCGGCGGTGACTGGAATGACGGGATGAATCGCGTCGGCCTGGGCGGACACGGCGAGAGCGTC
>CAITEF010000290.1 GCA_903891315.1 uncultured Rhodospirillales bacterium
CCAAGAGGTTGGCGTGTTTGGTGCAATTCCTGCGGAATTGACACCCTGCGAAGCAAAATTTCGTCGTCATTGCGAAGAGGGACGACGAAGCAACCCAGGAGTGCCGCCAAATGATTCCTGGGTTGCTTCGTCTCTCCGCTCCTTACAATGACGGTTTGGCGGGAGCCTCACCCCACCCGCTTGATCAACGCCGCGGTGAATTCCTTCGTGGTCGCCTTGCCGCCGAGATCGCCGGTGCGGACATTGTCCTCGTTGAGCACGCGGTCGATGGCGGCTTCCAGCTTCGTCCGCTGATCCTTCATCCCCACATGTTCGAGCATCATGGCGGCGGCCAACAGCACTGAGACCGGGTTGGCGATGCCCTTGCCCGCGATATCGGGCGCCGAGCCATGCACCGCCTCGAAGATCGCCGCGTGCAGGCCGATATTGGCCCCCGGCGCCATGCCCAGGCCGCCGACAAGCCCCGCCGCCAGATCGGAGAGGATGTCGCCGAACAGATTGGTCGTCACGATCACATCATATTGCCACGGGTTGAGCACCAGCTGCATCGCGCAGGCATCGACGATGCGGTCATTGTATTCCACCTGGCCCTTGTATTTCTCGCCCACCTGCTGCGCCGTCTCCAGGAACACGCCGGTCAATGCTTTGAGAACATTGGCCTTGTGGACGATGCTGACCTTCTTGCGGCCATTGCGCGCTGCATAGTCGAAGGCGAATTCGGCAATCCGGCGCGAGCCGTCACGGGTGTTCACGCCCGAGGACATCGCCACCGCATGCGGGTCGTCACCGATCGGGATGTAATGCTCGAACGCCACATACAGGCCTTCGAGATTCTCGCGCACGATGACCAGATCGATATTCTCATAGCGCCCACCGGGGATCAGCGTCTTGGCGGGGCGGAGATTGGCATAGAGGTGGAATTCCTCGCGCAGCCGCACATTCACCGAGCGGAACCCGCCGCCGACCGGCGTGGTGAGCGGGCCTTTCAGCGCAAGGCCGGTGCGGTGGATGCTCTCCAGTGTTGCCTTCGGCAACGGATCACCCCCATCGGCAATCGCCGCCATGCCGCCGAGTTGGTAATCCCATTCAAACGGGCTGCCCATCGCATCCAGCACCTCGATGACGGATTGCGTCACTTCCGGGCCGATGCCGTCGCCGGGGATCAAAGTGGCGGGAATTTTGGTGGATGCGGACATAAGGGGGCTCCGATCTGGGCAGAAAATGGGCTGTGGTTTCCCCCCGCAACCTAGTCCAAACAACCCCGCTTTGTCGCTGCTGTCCAGCGGAATTCTGCCGGTTTTCGTGTGACTCCCGTCACCCTGAGCGAAGCGTCAGGGTCCAGGTGTCATAGAGCCGGAACTTCGGCTTCTGGATCGTGACGGTTGGCTAACGATGACGGATTGCGCCCTACAACCCGCCCTGCTTCACGATGAAATCGGCAATCGCCTGCACACCCTTGCCCGCGCGGATATTGGCAAAGACGAAAGGCCGACCCTGCCGCTGCTTGGTGGCGTCGCGGTCCATCACCTCCAGGCTGGCCCCGACATAGGGGGCAAGGTCGATCTTGTTGATCACCAACAGATCCGACCGCGTGATGCCCGGCCCGCCCTTGCGCGGAATCTTGTCACCCGCCGAGACATCGATCACATAGATCGTCAGATCCGCCAGCTCCGGGCTGTAGGTCGCCGTCAGATTGTCGCCGCCCGACTCGATCAAGATCAGATCAAGGCCTGGAAAACGGCGATTCATCTCATCCACGCCCGCCAGATTGATCGAGGCATCCTCGCGGATCGCCGTGTGCGGGCAGCCGCCGGTCTCGATGCCCATGATCCGATCCGGCGGCAGCGAGCCCGCGCGGGTGAGGAACTCGGCGTCCTCGCGCGTGTAGATGTCATTGGTGATCGCCGCGATGTTGTGGCTGTCGCGGAAATGGCGGCACAGCGCGTCCATCAACGCCGTCTTGCCGGTGCCGACCGGGCCGCCAATGCCGATTTTGAGCGGGCCGTTGCTGGAAGTCATGAGCGGAAAAGCCTCGTGTTCTGGGTTTCATGGCGGGCAGCGGCGATGTCGGCGCGAAACGCGAACCCGCCGAGATCATCGAGTGTCGAGACGGCGGCGAGGGCCGCCATCTCCGTCAGCACTTCCTCCAACCGCGCCAACACCGCAAGCCCGGTGGTCTGGCCAAGCGGGACGAGGCGGACAGCAGCGGAGATCAGATTGGCGGCAAAATTGTGCAAATAGGCGATGCACAACGTCTGCGCCTCAATCCCTGAGACGCCGCCAAGCGCGCCCACCGCCACCGGATAGGGCAGATCCCCCGCGCGCTGTCGCAAGGCGGGCAGAAGCTCGGCATTCCACGCCGACGCCGCACGGGCAAACGCGTTGCCCTGTCCCACACTCTCCCCGCGCCGCTCGGATGTGGCACAACTGGCCAACCCAAGTGCCACCAATTCGGCGAGAGCCTCCAGATCGCCGCCAGCGCGATGGGCATGGATCAGCAAAATCGCATCATTGCGCCCCGAGCCGTGGCGGAGAATGTCGCTCACCCAATCGAACAACGTGCCCTCGTCGCGAATATCCCGCGCCTCCACCGCCCATTCCAACCCGTGCGAATAGGCGAACCCGCCGGTGGGAAAGGCGGGCGACATCCACGCCAGCAGACGCAGAAGCGAAGCCGGATCAGCCATGCGCATAGGCCCCCGGCTCCGGATCAAACGCCGCCGCGATCTCCTGCGTGTCGCCACCCAGCCGCTCGATCAACTCGGCCACCGTTGCCTCTCGGCGCACCCGCAGCGCGTGGCGAAGGAACTTCACCGGGATATGCCGATTGCCGAGATGCCAGGCGATGCGGGTCAACGCATGGTCATCAAACGCGGTGATCTCGAACAGCGCTTCCGGCTCGGCGATCACCCGGACGACATGGCCATCTTCCAACAACAACCCATCCCCATCCGCCAGACGCTGCGGACGCGCAAGATCGAGCAGGAAATCCAACCCCTGCGTGGTGGTGAACCGCATCCGCCGACGGTACCGCGCGTCCGCATCCGCCAGGATCTGGCCGATTTCACGGGTGCGGTCCCAGCTTCCGGATTGCATGACCGATTGCGCGCGCATCATCGCTGGACCGCTTGTTCAACCGTCATTGCGAGGAGCCGTAGGCGACGTGGCAATCCATTGAGACCAGAGGCGGTCTCTCGATGGATGGCCACGTCGCCTGCGGCCCCTCGCAATGACGAGAAAAA
>CAITEF010000291.1 GCA_903891315.1 uncultured Rhodospirillales bacterium
CGGCGGCGGCCAATATCGATTTCTACGAACAGGCCGGGATGAAAGAGCAGGTCGAGACCTCGCCGCATTCCGTCACGGTGCCGGGGGCGGTCTCCGCCTGGGAGACGTTGCTTGCGGCGCACGGCACCAAGGGGCTGGACGAGTTGCTGCGCCCGGCGATTGGGTTCGCCGAGGAGGGATTCGCCGTCACGCCGCGTTTTGCGTGGGATTGGGCGGGATGTGGCGACAAGCTCAAGGCCGGTGGGGCAGGGGAGCGGTTCTGGCCTGCGGCAAAGCCGGGCGACATTGTGCGTCAGCCGGAACTCGCCGCCACGTTGAAGAAGATCGCAAGCCAGGGCGCTCGCGCTTTCTATGAGGGGGAGGTCGCCGCCGATCTCGTCGCCACGCTGCGCGCCCGTGGTGGTCTGCACACCGAGGCCGATTTTGCCGAGGGGCTGAAGGGGGCCGAGTTCGTCACCCCGATCCGCACGCATTTCCGGGGCAACGATGTCTGGCAATGCCCGCCGAACGGCTCGGGCCTGCTGGTGCTGATGCTGCTCGGCATTCTGCGCGGCTGGGACCCGGTGGCGGAGGGGCCGCTGAGCACCAAGCGCCTGCACCGCCATATCGAGGCGGCGCGGCTGGTGTATCGGGATCGCGACGCGTTCCTCGCCGACCCGTCGCAGGTGTCGATACCGGTGGAGAAACTGACATCGGATGCGTATCTGGACGGTCTGCGCGCGCTGATCCGCGATGATGTGGCGATGCCGGAGATGCCGTTGCCGGGCGAGATGATGCTGCCGCCGCACAAGGACACCGTGTTCCTTTGCGTGGTGGACCGTGACGGCAATGCGTGCAGCTTCATCAACTCGCTGTTCGAGAGCTTCGGCTCCGGCATTTGGGCTGAGAAATCCGGCGTGTTCCTGCACAATCGCGGCCTGAGCTTCCGGCTTGAGCGCGGGCATCCGAATTGTATCGCGCCACGCAAACGTCCGATGCACACGATCATTCCGGGCATGGTGACGCGCAATGGTCGCCCGCTGATGCCCTATGGCGTGATGGGCGGGCATTTTCAGCCGATGGGGCAGAGCCTGTTTTTGGCCAACATGTTCGATTATGGGCTCGACGTGCAGGAAGCCATCGATCTCGGCCGCATCTTCCCGCGTCTGGGCAAGGTGCAGAGCGAGCGTGGCATTCCGGCCGACGTGCAGGCGCAATTGCGGGCGATGGGCCATGATGTCGAGATCATCGCCAAGCCGCATGGCGGTGGTCAGGCGATTTATATGGATCATGCGCGTGGCGTGCTGATCGGCGGCTCTGATCCGCGCAAGGATGGTTGTGCGTTGGGATATTGATCAAATGATCGGAGATTTTATTTTAAAACGGAAAATGTGATCAAATCGAAAGTCTTGATTCCACACAGAACGGCCTGGCGGTTGTGAAATGTCATTGGAACGTCATCGTCGTTTCATTGAGTGATTTTCACATTGCCGTTACCGGCTGACTCTCAAAAGTGTGGAGAGTTGGTCATGTCCCGTTTAATATTCCGAAAGGCGCTGCTTGCCTCGGTGTTCGCAGCGGTCGCCGCCTCCGCGCAGGCGCAGAACATCCTGTCGTTCAACCCGGGCGATCTGGTGATCAGCACCGTCAGTACCCCCACGCCCACCGGCCAGCAGATCACCGCCAACGGTCCGAACAGCCTCGACACCGCCTCGGCGATCACGTTGACCCAGTTCAAGCTGGGTGCTGGTGGCACGACGGCGTTCACTGATGGCATTTATGTCCTGCCGCAAGCGGGCAACACCGCGATATCGGGTGAATACGGCTCGGCTTCGGAGGGCATTCTGCAGCTTTCCGGCAACGGGCATTATCTGACGATCATGGGCTATGGCGTGAATGCCAACACCTTCAACGCGGCGATCACGGGCGGCACTGCTACGTCGAGCTACGGCGGCACTGCGCTCGGCCAGACGACCAGCGCTACTGTGGCGCGTGTGGTCGGGTTGATCAGTGCGGACGGTTACACCGACACCAGCACGCGCCTGACCAACGTGTTCAACACCAACAACCCGCGCAGTGCGGCCACGGTTGACGGTACTGCGTTCTATGTGTCGGGGCAGGGTAATGGAACAGACGCCACGGGCGGCGTATTCTATGCCGTCGATGGGGCCACCACGGCAACAGCAATCAATGTCACTTCTCCTACCGCACCGCATGGCACCAATAATAACGGCACTGCAAACCCAGCCGTCGGCACCGAAACCCGCACGGTGGAGATCGTCAATCTGAACGGTGTGCAAACAGTTGTGGTTTCGCGTGATTTTGGTGTGAGTGGGCACCCGAACGATACGACCGATCTTCGGACTCTGACCGACCCATCTGGTGCCCTTCCGACGACGTCGACCGGTCTGATCGCAACACGTCTCACCAACTTGAATGGCAGTTCGGGCGATGGCGGTAACACGCAGGCCGCTATCAATGCGGGGACCACGCCGGCGTCAACGAACTTTTACGGCTCGATCAATCTCGGAACCTCGGGCGGCAATTCCAGCAATCTGGACAACGGCATCAACAACTCCCGTAATGGCAAGTTCGTTTATCTGAGCCCCGAGCAATTCTTTTTCGCCAATGCGACGACCCTGTATATCGCCGATAGCGGCTCGCCGAAAAACGGCAACGCCGGTGCCGCTGCTCTGGGTGAAGGTGGCCTGCAGAAATGGGTGTTGGTCGCCGGTGTCTGGACTCTGGAATACGACATCTATCTCGGTCTCAATTTGGTCAACAACAATACC
>CAITEF010000292.1 GCA_903891315.1 uncultured Rhodospirillales bacterium
CCGGCGAGCTCTTGGCGCAGCTTGTCGGCGCGATAGGCGACCGATGGGGCGAAATCCTCAATCCGCGCCAAGGTCACGCTGCCGCCGAGCCAGGAGACCACCGGCAGGCGAGAGGCCGCGTCAGGCGGCAAATAGGCCGCGCCCGAGACCGCAAACGGCGAGCCGAGGGCTGACGACAACGCCGCAACGCCCATGGCCGGATCAAGTCCACCGATCGCCAGCGTGGCACGCCGTTCCGGGGCCGGGAGCACCTTGAGCGTGACCTCGGTCATCACCGCCAGCGTGCCATGGCTGCCGGTGAGCAGCTTGCAGATATCAAGCCCGGTGACGTTTTTCAGAACGCGACCACCGGACCGGATCACCTCGCCGCTGCCGTTGACGGCGCGCACGCCCATGATGTGATCCCGCGTCGCACCCAGCGAAATCCGGCGCGGCCCGGACAGGCCGGCTGCGACCACGCCGCCGATGGTCTGCGGCGTGGAACTGCCGAGCAAAGCGGTGAAATCCGGCGTCTCAGCGATCATATGCTGGTCATTCGCCGCCAACGCCGCCTCAATCTCGGCCACCGGCGTGCCGGATTTGGCGGAGATGATCAGCTCTTTGGGCGAATACAGCTCAATGCCGGTCAGCTTCGCGGTGCTCAGGCTTGAGTCTGCCTGCACCGGTCGCATGGTGTTGGCCTTGCTGCCCTGACCCTGCACCCAGATCGGAGTGCCAGTCTGATAGGCCTCACCAATGGCCACGGCGAGTTCAGCCTCGGAATTCGGAGCCAGCATCACTCAGCCGCCATCGGCAACGTGCGGGTGGGCGTCGGCTCCAGCGGGAACACCTTGGACGGGTTGAGCAGCCAATCGGGATCGAACGCCGATTTGATCCTGCGCTGCTGGTTCAATTCTGTCGGGTTGAACTGGTAGGGCATGAGATCGCGCTTCTCCGCACCCACACCGTGCTCCCCGGTCAGGCAGCCGCCGACATCGACGCAGAGTTTGAGGATGTCAGCGCCGAATTGCTCGGCCTTGTGCAGGCTCACCGGGTCGTTGGCGTCGAACATGATCAGCGGATGCAGATTGCCGTCTCCGGCATGGAACACATTGGCGACGCCGAGCCCGTATTCATGGCTCATCTCGGTGATGCGGCCCAGAACCTCCGGCAGACGGGAGGTCGGGATGGTGCCGTCCATGCAGAGATAATCCGGGCTGATCCGGCCCACCGCGCCGAACGCGCCCTTGCGCCCCTTCCAGATCGCCAGGCTTTCCTCGACGGATTGCGAGATGCGCATGCTGGTCGGGTTGAAGCGGTTGCAAATCTCGCGGATGCGCCCGAGCAGATCGTCCTGCTCGGCCACGCTGCCTTCGACCTCGATGATCAGCATCGCCTCGGCATCCATCGGATAGCCGGCATGGGCGAAATCCTCGCAGGCATGGATGCAGGGCTTGTCCATGAATTCGAGGGCGACCGGGATGATGCCGGAGGCGATGATCGCATCAACGCAGGCACCGGCCACCGGGATCGAGTCGAAGGCCGCCAGCATCGCGCGCTGGCCCTCAGGCGAGCGGAGGATACGCACGGTGACTTCGGTGACGACCACAAGCTGGCCCTCACTGCCGGTGATCAGGCCGAGCCAATCATAGCCCGCCGCATCGCAATAGGTGCCGCCGACTTCGATCACCTCGCCATCGACGGTGACCATCTTCAGCCCGAGCAGATTGTTGGCGGTTACCCCGTAGCGTAGGCAATGCGCGCCGCCGGAGTTCATCATCACATTGCCGCCGATCATGCAGGCGAGCTGGCTCGATGGGTCCGGCGCGTAGAAGAACTGGTTGGCCGAGACGGCATTGGTGATGCCGATATTGGTGACACCGGGCTGCACCACCGCGAGGCGGTCGGCGTAGTCGATCTCCAGGATGCGGTTCATCTTCATCATGCCGAGCACAACGGCATCTTCCAGCGGCAGCGCGCCACCGGAGAGGCTGGTGCCAGCGCCGCGTGGGATCACGCGCACGCCTTCACGATGGCAGAACGCCATCACGGCTGCGACTTGCTCAGTGTTCTCGGGCAGGGCGACGGCGAGCGGGATTTGGCGATAGGCGGACAAGCCGTCGGTTTCGTATGGTTTGAGACGCAGCGTGTCGCCGATCACATTGTCAATCGGAAGCAACCGTCGCAGGCCTGCAATGATCGCGTCACGTCGTGCGAGCACTTCCTGTTTCGGTTCGTGCTGAACAATCACAGTACACCCCCAGCCGTGCGTGTTCCCTCACGCGGACGTCAACATGGCAGACGCGTGACGAAAACGCTACAGGCCAAAACTCACGTTTGACGGACAGCAAAAGGCCCGACGGCATTGCCTTCGGGCCTTTTGCAGAAGCGGGTCAGAACCAATCGCATCCCGCCATCGAAATGGCAGGCGGCAATATCAGCCCTGGCGGGCCTTCATGCGCGGGTTCTTCTTGTTGATAACATAGACCCGCCCACGACGGCGCACGACGCGACAATCCTTGTCGCGGATCTTGGCCGATTTGAGACTATTGCGGATTTTCATGGCGGAGGCCTTGCTGCGTCAAAAGAGGAGGCGGGGGATAGAGCGTGGGTGCCGATGTGTCAATGAGACTCTGACAATCTTCGGCGCATTGCTCCGTTGCCACGCCTTGACCGACAGAGCTTGACGGATCCGGGCGGAGGGCAGATGTGGCGCGCAAGCCAGGAGATCATCATGTCGGACAACGCCACCTCCACCACCCCTCCCGTCAATTCGATGTCCAATCGGGCCTCATTGGTGGGATTTCTGGCGATGTGCTTCATCATCACGGGATTGGTCGGCCTGTTCGCCAGCTACGCCGCCCCATTGCCGCTGGAACGCGCCATCGCCCGCGAAAAGACGCTCGACGAAGCCGAAGCTGCCTTGACGTCGCCGGACCCGCAGGCAGCGATTGCGGCATTGAAGGATCGTCTGGACGACTCCGCCAAGGCGTTGATCCCGCTGCCGGCCAACGCACACGCTGCCATCCAGGCCGAGCGGGTGGCGATGCGTGCGCGGTTCCTGGCCGATTCGGAGGAGGCCAACACGCGGATGCATTGGTTGATCATCGTGGTGACAGTGATGTCGGCGATATTCGGCACCGCGATCACCGGGATGGGGCGCCGGGGTTAGGTGCTCAGCGCCGCAAGGATCGTCTCGATGGCGAGGTGCATTGTCAAATTGCCTGCACCCGGCTGGGGAAATTCCTGGAAGCCGTATTTGCGATAGAAGCTGACCGAATCATCGTCGAGCGGATGCACAATCAACATGCGCAGCCCAACGCTGCGGCTGGCCTCGGCGGTGCGTAGAAGGGCCTCCCGCAACAGAAATGCACCCAGACCGCGTCCTGCAAATTCCAAATCCACCGCCAAGCGTCCAAGCAGCAGCACTGGCACAGGATTTGGCAGATTGTGCCGCAGTTTGCGCGGGAGTTCGGCCATCAGCACGCTACCGGCAGCGAGGGTGTAATAGGCAATCAAGCGCCCGGACACGGCATTCTGCGGGTCGGTGACGACATAGGTCCGTGATGCGCGTCCCTCGTTGCGAAGCGCGTGGTCCCGCAGCCAGCGGTCAAGTGGGTCTTTTCCGCAATTGAACGCCGACACATTGTGCGACGCCAGGATGGCCGAGGTCGGCAAATTCTACTGCCAGGCGGATTTTGACCGCAGCAGCGCGCGCAAGGTTTCGACCGGCGCGGGAGGATTGTCCAACGTAACCGCAAGCGCCTCGGATTCTGCGGCGTTAAGGTGAAACACCGTTTGATCCAGCATCACATTGATCGCGGCATTGCGTGCACTGTCGATCATGAACTCCGACCTTGATTTATCAACCAACTGCGCAGCGTGATCGATCAGATCGCGCGTGGATGATGACACGCGCATGGTGATCGTGGCATCGGCGCGCTTGCGATCCAGAACCGTTGACATCAGAAGAACTCCAATCCCTTGCTCGATTTTTGAGTTCTTGTATTGGCAATGTCAATACGATTGCTGGAATCACCCCTCCATCGTCGCTGCCAGAACCGGCGCCAAAGCCCGGAACTCCGACGCCCGCGCGGCACCCGGACGCCACGCGAAACCCAGCGTGCGATAGGCACCCTCTCCAGCGATCCGGCGCAACACGATCCCCGTGCCATCAGTGATTCCGGCGCGCACTGCGATCTCCGGCAGAATCGTGCAGCCAAGTCCGCCTGCGACCATTTGCACCAGCGTGTGCAGACTGGTCGCCGCGAACTCGCCACCCCGTCCGTCGTCTCGCTCCATCCCGCAGGCGGTCAGCGCCTGATCGCGCAGGCAATGGCCGTCTTCCAGCAGCAGCAATGTCTCGGCGGCGAGCGACGATGTCGTCACCACATCCTGTCGCGCCAGCGGGTGACCGGCTGGCAAGGCTGCGCAGAAAGGGTCGCGCGCCACCTTCAACGTGTCGGTGCCGGCACAGGCACAGGGCAGGGCGAGCAATGCGAGATCGAGACGCCCGTTTCCCAAATCCTCCACCAGATTGCGGGTGGTGTCCTCCCGCAGATAGAGCCGCAGGGCGGGGAAGGTCCTGCGCAAGGCGGGCATCAGGCGGGGCAACAGGAAGGGGCTGACAGTCGGGATCACGCCAAGCCGCAGTTTGCCGCTCATCGGCGCACGCGACGCATCGGCGGTCTCGACCACGGCGGCAAGCGCGGTCAGCGCCTCCTGTGCCCGTTCCACCAATTCCCGCCCAAGAGGGGTGAACATCACCCGTTTGCCGCTGTCACGATCCAGGATGCGGGCGTCGATCTGCCGCTCCAGCGCCAGGAGACCGGCGGAGAGGGTTGATTGCGTCACCGCGCAGGCTTCCGCCGCACGACCGAAATGCTGGAATTCTGCCAGTGCGGTCAAATAGCGAAGCTGTTGCGGCGTGGGGAGCGGGATCATCACATTTGCCCGGTTGCGTCCTCATTGCTTCAAGCGCGGCGAGTGGGATGACGCAAGATGCGCAATCGATTAAATCGATCAAAAATGATCAAACAATTCATTGGACCAAAATGCTGCAACGCGGCAAAACGCTGTCGCGGGCATCCTCGGGCCGCAAGCCCGAGTTATCTATTAGGAGACTCTCATGCTGACCGTTGGCGATAAATTCCCAGAATTCAAGCTCACCGCCGTCAAGGGCGGCCCCGATGGCCTGGGTGGCCCGGGCGTGTCGTTCACCGAGATCGACAACAACTCCGATGAGGGCAAGTGGAAGATTTTCTTCTTCTGGCCGAAAGACTTCACCTTCATCTGCCCGACCGAAATCGCCGCGTTCGGCAAGCTGAACGGCGATTTCAACGACCGTGACGCGGTGGTTTATGGCGGCTCGACCGATGGCGAGTTCGTTCATCTCAACTGGCGTCTGCACAACAACGACATCAAGGACCTGCCGTTCGCGATGCTGGCTGACACCAAGCACGAGCTGACCTCGGCCCTCGGCATTCTCGACAAGGTCGCGGGCGTGGCCCTGCGCGCCACCTTCATCGTCGACCCGTTCGGCACCATCCAGTGGGCGGCTGCAAACGGTCTCAACGTTGGCCGCAACCCGGAAGAGGTGATCCGCATCCTCGACGCGCTGCAGACCGATGAGCTTTGCCCGTGCGGCTGGACCAAGGGTGAAGACACCCTCAAGCCGGCCGAACTGTTCAAGGCCGCTTGAGTCTCGCCTGAACCGAACGCCCCTCTCCGGCCAGGCAAGGCCGGGGAGGACCGTGTGGACCGTCTGCCGGCCCCGATTGGGGCCAGTTTTGTCTCTGGAGACAATGATGTCGATCGAAGCCCTCAAGAACGCCCTGCCCGACTATGCCAAAGACCAGAAGCTCAATCTGGGCTCGCTGGCGATTGATCCCACGCTGTCCGCCCAGCAACTGGCCGGAACCTTCGTCGCCGCCGCGCTGGCGTCGCGCAATGCCGTGGTGATCCGTGAGATCGTCGGCGAATACGCGCCGAAACTCTCCGCCGAGGCCCTCACCGCCGCCAAGGCCGCCGCCTCAGTGATGGCAATGAACAACATCTATTACCGCTTCACCCATCTGGTGGGCGGTGACTATACGAATTTGCCCGCCAAGCTGCGGATGAACATCATGGCCAAGCCGGGTGTAGAAAAAGTGGATTTCGAGCTGTGGTCGCTCGCCGTCTCGGCGATCAATGGCTGTGGTATGTGTATGGAAAGCCACGAGAAAGTGGTCCGCCACGGTGGGCTCTCGGCTGAGCAGGTGCAGACGGCGGTGCGGATCGCAGCCGTCGTGCACGCGGTGGCCGCCACCCTGGAAGGCGAAGCTGCGCTGGCCTGAAGCCTTTCACGCTTCGTTAAACTCACATCGTCATGCTGGGCCCTGACCTGAGGGACCAGCATGTCGCTTGCCTCCGCCGATGTCCGCGTTTCTCCACCTCCTGGTGCACGTCCGGTTGAACTGGCGGCGGAGCGTTATGTCGGCTTTGCGTTCGCCGTCGCCGACCTGCTGATCGAGACCGACCTGGATGGCGAAATCCTGTTTGCCGCAGGTGCGTTCCACACCCGGCTCGGCGAGGATGCAGCCTCGTTTCTCGGCCGTCCGCTCGCCTCGTTGT
The DNA here is from genome assembly GCA_903891315.1 of uncultured Rhodospirillales bacterium. Taxonomy (GTDB): domain Bacteria; phylum Pseudomonadota; class Alphaproteobacteria; order Acetobacterales; family Acetobacteraceae; genus CAIQQQ01. The sequence goes on from CAITEF010000292.1 coordinate 6,592, forward strand.
TCTCGCCGCTGAGCCATTCGGCGCTGGATGTCGCGATGGCGCTGATCAGCCACACCGGTCGGATTTCACCGATGCAGCTTATCCTGGCAGACGCTTCGGCGACGCCGGTGTCAGTCGGAGCGTTGCTGCTCCGCGCGCCGGATCGTCCTGTGCGGCTGTCCGTGGCGATTGGGCTTTTGCCAGCAATCCCGCCCAGCACGGCCTCGGAGGCAGCAACCGCGCTCGGTGGTTCGGTCACCTCGTCGGCGGATTTCCTGCGGACCACCGAGCGTCTGCTGCGCGGTGGAGCGGCGGCGGACGTTTCGTTGGTCGAGGTGAAGGGATGGGCGAGGGTACGCGAGGCGTTGAGTGCGCCGGAGCGTCGTTCGCTGGAGCATGCCATTGGTGAGGCGTTCTCTAACGGGGAAGGGGTGAGCAGCGCCGGGCAGATGTCGGAAGGTCGGTTTGGCGTCGTTACCCAAAAAGGGGCCGATATATCACATCTGGTGGCGCGGCTGGAGGCGGCGTTGCAGGCGAGTCCGGCGGGACCGCATGCTTCGGTGGAAAATGCCAGATTGCCGCTCGATTCTGGAGGGATGCCCACCGCGCAGGCGGCGCGTGCACTTCGCTATGCGCTGCGTCGCTTTGCCGATGGTGGTCAGGAGGCCGCGGCGGCGGCTGGCAGCGCCGGCGGGCTCGAAGGCATCATCGCCAGCGCCGAGCAACACACATTGGCGATGCGTGCCGCGCTGCGGGAGCGGCGGTTTCGGCTGGTCTATCAGCCGGTGGTGCGGATATCGGACCGCAGCGTGCACCATTTCGAAGCCCTGCTGCGCCCGATCCCCACGCCCAACGTGCCGATGCACAACACCCAAGAATTCGTCACGTTCGCTGAGGCGGTGGGTCTGTCGGAAGAGCTCGACTGGGCGGTGCTGGAGACCGCCATTGAGGCGCTGCACGCCACGTCTGGCACCTCGGTGGCGGTGAACATGTCCGGCCTGTCCATGCAGAACAAGGAGTACCGCCGCCGTCTGCTCGCCCGTCTGGCCGAATTGCGCAGCGAGGGCGGCAAGCTCGCTGCGAGTCGCCTGTTGATCGAACTCACCGAGACCGCCGAGATTGCCGATCTGCATGAGGCGGCGTCGAGCATGGAACAACTGCGATCCGTCGGCGTGCCGGTGTGTCTCGATGATTTCGGCGCGGGGGCGGCGGCATTCCGCTATTTGCGGGCATTCGGCGTCGATTACGTCAAGCTCGATGGCGAATATGTCCGCGCCGCCTGCAAGAACCGGAGGGACCGCGCGCTGGTTGCTTCGATGATCGAGATCGCCAAGAAATCCGGTGCCGCCGTGGTCGCCGAGATGATCGAGACCGAGGCGGAGGCGGCAGTGATGGCAGAACTTGGGGTGGCCTACGGCCAGGGCTGGCTGTTCGGCAGGCCGGGGAATTTGCCGGGGTTGCGGTAAGCAACCATCGGCTTGTAAGGCGGGTCAGCGCAGCGCAACCCGCCCTACGAGTTCAGATCTCAACGAACGTCGAGCAACTCCACATCAAACACCAGCGTCGCATTCGGCGGGATCACGGCACCTGCGCCGCGCGCGCCATAGCCAAGTTCCGGCGGGATGACCAGCGTGCGCTGGCCACCGACCATCATGCCGGCCACGCCTTTGTCCCAGCCCTGGATCACATGGCCTTCGCCGAGCGGGAAGCTGAACGGCTGGCCGCGATCGCGCGAGCTGTCGAACTTCTTGCCCTTGTTCTCCGGCTTGCTGTCGTCGAACAGCCAGCCCGTGTAGTGCACGAACACAGTCTTGCCCGCCACGGCGACCGCACCGGTGCCAACCTTATGATCGATCATCGAAAGTCCCTTTGTCTGGGCGAGCGCGCCCGTTGAAACCAGCCCCACTCCAGCAGCAATCGCCAGCAAGGCACGTCGCGTGGTCATTGAAATCACCCTTGTTTCGCCAGAGTGTCAAACGCCTTCAGACGCGCCAACACGGCGTGCATTTCGGCAATCGGGATCATGTTCGGCCCGTCAGACGGCGCGTTGTCCGGGTCCTGATGCGTTTCGATGAACAAAGACGATACGCCCACCGCCAACGCTGCCCGCGCCAACACCGGTGCGAATTCACGCTGGCCACCGGAAGACGTGCCCTGTCCGCCCGGCTGCTGCACCGAATGCGTCGCGTCGAACATCACCGGATAGCCGGTGCGCGCCATGATCGGCAGCGCGCGCATGTCTGAAACCAGGGTGTTGTAGCCGAAACTGGCACCGCGCTCGCACAGGATGATGTCGTGATTGCCCGTGCTGGCGATCTTCGCCGCCACGTTCACCATATCCCAAGGTGCCAGGAACTGCCCCTTCTTCACATTGATCGCCCGGCCAGTCTCGCCGGCGGCGAGCAGCAGATCGGTCTGACGGCAGAGGAAGGCCGGAATTTGCAACACATCCACCGCCTCGGCGGCGGGTTTGCAATGCGAGGCGTCGTGCACGTCGGTCAGCACCGGGCAACCGAATTTTTCCCGCACATCGGCCAAAATCTGCAGCCCCTGCGCCATACCGACACCGCGCTGCGCGGAGGCCGAGGTGCGGTTGGCCTTGTCGTAGCTTGATTTGTAGACCCACGGAATGTCGAGGGCCGCGCAGATCTCGGCAATCCCCGCCGCCATCTCGAAGGCATGGTCGCGGCTCTCGATCTGGCACGGGCCAGCCACGAGCACGAAGGGCAGATCCTGCCCGAAGGTCACGCGCCCAACGGCGACATGACGCCCCATGTTGGCGTTTGGTTGCTCAGACAAGGCGGGACTGCTTCATGGCGGCCTCGATAAAGCCCTTGAACAGCGGGTGCGGATCAAACGGCTTGGATTTCAGCTCGGGATGATACTGCACACCGATGAACCACGGGTGGTTCGGGAATTCAACGATCTCCGGCAGCACGCCATCCGGCGACATCCCGGAGAAGCGCATGCCGACCGCTTCAAGCCGGTCGCGGTAATCGACATTGACCTCATAGCGATGGCGATGGCGTTCCATGATCCGCGGCAGATCATTGTAGACCGCGCGCACCAGTGAGCCCTCGGCCAGCACCGCCGGATAGGCCCCGAGCCGCATCGTGCCGCCGAGATCACCCTCTTCACTGCGCCGCTCAACCCGGTTGCCCACCGTCCACTCGGTCAGCAGGCCGACCACGGCTTCCTGACATGGGCCGAACTCGGTGGAAGACGCGTTCTCGATGCCCGCCAAGTGCCGCGCCGCCTCGATCACCGCCATCTGCATGCCGAAGCAGATGCCGAAGAACGGTACGCGGCGTTCACGGGCGAACTGCACCGCGTTGATCTTGCCCTCGGTGCCACGTTCGCCGAACCCGCCGGGCACCAGAATGCC
>CAITEF010000293.1 GCA_903891315.1 uncultured Rhodospirillales bacterium
CGCCAAATTTGCAGGGGATAACTCGCCGCGAAACACCAGGATCGCCCCGAAAACCGCAGAAATCCAACGGTTCCACAAGGCTGTTCGGGGAGGCATGCACAAAACTCACGCCTCCCCAGGCGCCAATCCTCAGGCCGCTTCAGCCCCGTGGGGCAGATAGCTGAACGGGTTGTCGCGCGATCGAACCTTCGATGCATCGTCCATCCTGCGTTTGACGGTTTTCACACCAACGCGCATTTGGGCCTCAGGCCCGAGCCATGATGGAATTTGCGATCGCACACACAAAAGCTCATGCCACCGGCCCGCCACACCACAATGGCGTCGGCATTCGGAAGGTCTGTCGAAGTGTGTGCGGATCTGGTGCCCAGTTTTGTCGGCACTGGCGTCCCGTAGGGGATTCGAACCCCTGTTAGCGCCGTGAGAGGGCGCCAAATCCGGATATTTTCGAAAGCTATCGACCAATCTCTCTCGAAAATTCCATATTTTTCAGCACTGACGAAAACGATTGAATGCCTCCGATGGCTCCCGCATACTACCTAAGTTACTACCTAAGTTACTACCTAAATGCGCGGGCATCAATGAGCCGAGTTACCGAAGACGCAAAGATCACCACCAAAGCGGCCCGCGAGGGCTTGGCTCCAAGACATGAACCCTATTGGCGCGGCGTGGAGGGCGGACTCGCAGTTGGCTACCGGAAGGGGTCCCGCGGCGGCGTTTGGATGGCGCGATGCCGGGATGGGAGCAGCTACAAGAAGATCACGCTCGGTCGCGCGGATGACCAGGTTGGTGCCACCGTGGAGCGCGATGAGACCCTGGGCGAAGCCGAAGCGGCGACAGTCTTGACCTTTGCCCAGGCTCAGGCGGCCGCGACGCGCTGGGCCAAGAAACTCCACCGGGTCGCTGCTGGTCTGGAAGCAGAGGCGCCAGCGGCGCCGATGAAGCCTTACACCGTAGCCGACGCGCTTAACGACTATCTGGCGGACTACGAAGCCAGAGGCGGCAAAAGCCTGCAGCAGACGAAGAACGCGATCAACGCGCACATCATACCGGCCCTTGGTGGCGAACTGGTGGCCCGTCTCACGCGAGATAAGTTGCGACGCTGGCACCGCGGACTGGCGACCGCCCCTGCCCGGCTCCGCGCGTCCAAGGGTAAGATCAATATCCGTGAGGACAACGACAACGACGACGCGCCGCGCCGGCGTCGCGCCACCGCAAACCGGATCCTCACAATCCTGAAAGCGGCTCTCAATCACGCCAAGATAGAAGGGGCCGTCTCTTGCTCCGATGATCCGTGGAAGCTGCTGCTGCCGTTCAAGCAAGCGGATGCACCGAAGATTCGATATCTGCTGGATGAGGAAGCCGCGCGCTTGGTCAATGCCTGCGCCGGCGATTTCAGAGATTTGGTGGTGGTGGCGCTTCTCACCGGATGTCGATATGGGGAGTTGTGCAAGCTCAAGGTCAACGACTTCGACCGTCAGGCAGGGACACTGCAAATTCGGGTCCCCAAGGGTGGGAAGCCACGGCATGTCGTGCTCTCGGACGAAGGGCGAATCGAACTCGACCGGCTGACAATCGGCCGGCCTCAGAATGCCTTGGTGCTGATGCGCGACACGACGGTGAAGCAGGCGACCAAACAAGACGCCGCCGAATTGCGCCGCGCCGCCTGGGGCCCTGCCCACCAACACCGCCCAATCAAGGAAGCCTGCACGGCGGCGAATATCGTGCCGGCGATCAGCTTCCACGTGTTGCGCCACACTTATGCGTCTCGGTTAGCGATGCGGGGCGCGCCGATGACGGTGATCGCTGCGCAGCTCGGGCACCGTGACACTCGGATTACCGAGCGGCACTACGCTCATCTCGCGCCGTCCTACGTCTCGGATGTCTTTCGTGGAGCGTTCGGCAATCTGGGCATTACCAAGCCGGACGCGCAGGTGGTTCCGCTTCATCGGGCTGGAGCATGACCATGGAGGCCAATTTGGCGCACGAACCCGAGCGCGCTGACGATGCGATCGTCTTAGCGGAGCTTGATGAATTGGGCCTATGGGGCCTTCTCCTTGAGAGAGCGATCTTAAAGCTATGGCAATTGACGGCCAGAAAATGGAGCGACGATCTACAAACATCATTTTCAAAAACTGACAAAATTCCAAAACAAAAATGGTGGTCTGAAATTGATGCTTATGCGGTCACTGCGGACGGTTTTTACCGATCTTCTGATAAGCCGGATTATGACATTTATGCGGAGCGCATAACGCCGGAGACACACAAGGCTTTCCTTAACGATCTTCTCCGTGATGCTCTATTTGGGCTATTCGATCTTATCCAGCGCGGCCGAGTTATCCTCACAGCGATAGCCGACGACGGCACCCGCCGCCCGATCGCGTTTGAGCGAGATGCATCTCGTCGGTGGCGCATCTCGGCACGTGGCGACTTGGTATTCTACGACGACAGCGGCCGGACCAGATCGTTTGAGTCGCCGCGAATTGAGCCACTTGGGCGTCGGGAACCCGCAAGCTCTGCCGAACCGGAGAATCCTGAGCCACCTCTGCTCGACCAGGATCAACAGCGTGCCAACACCTGGATGCTCGAACAGCTCACGTCTTCGTTTGAACAGCACGCCCAACCACTCATCAAATTCAAGGACGCCGTGCAGGACTGCATGCATGCCTGCGGTGTCAGCTATCGTACGGCGAGAGCTGCGTGGCATGCGGCGCCGCCGCGTTTGAAGCGCGACAAGCGCCAAACCGACCGGGTGCTTGGTCTGAAAAAATGATTGGGCAGTGGGCGCCCATTCAATGCCCACTGCCCAATGATTACCGCAGCACGGCAAGGCGATGAAATTCACGGGTATTCGCAACGCCCATGGATTTTTTCGATGGAAACCGCACTCCACACCGTCCCGGCTAACCAAGCTGCACCGATCGCATATCCGCCCAAGGAGGCTGCCCGCCTGATCGGGGTGGGCCTCACGAAACTCTACGAGCTGATTGGCACAGGCGAGTTGCCCGCCAAGAAGGCAGGCGGCCGCACGCTGATCACGGCCGCCGCGCTTCACACGTACATCGCCAGGCTTCCAGCCGCCGAGATCAAGACGGGGCAGCCCGTGCCGGCGGGGCAGGCGCCACGACGCCGTGGCTATCAGCGGACTGTGGCCTAGGACCCGGCGCGAGCGAGCGTGGCCATGCCCCGCCACTCCTGGTCCAAATTCTTTTGGAGTGACTGGCAGCGCGATTCTGCCCTTCACCTGTGCAGCTTGGCGGCGCGCGGCCTCTGGATGGAACTGCTGTGCCAGATGGACTGCAGCTCTGAGCGCGGCTTCCTGGTTGTCGCGGGCCGCGCGGCCAGCACAGCCGAAATCGCGAAACTGATCGGCGCTGAACGCCGGACCGTCGAGCGGCTGATCCGGGAACTCGAACGGGCTGGCGTGTTCTCGCGTGACGAACGCGGAGCGATGTTCAGCCGCCGCATGCTGCGCGATCAAGTCGCCGAAGAACGCGATCACGCCAACGGCCGCAAGGGCGGCAACCCGGCGCTTCTGCGTCGTTCTGCTCCAGATCAGCGGCAAGATGACGCAGTTCCGCAGGAAGTTGACGGAGATCTGCGGCGATTTGACGGGGAATTGCGGGGATCTGACGGAGATCTGCAGCAAAACGGCGAGGCATCTTCCAATCAAATCAATGGCCTAAGCCAAAAAGGGGTTATCCCCCCGGTTAAAGCAGATAAGAATCAGAGAAGAAAAGAAGAGAGAAGAGAAGAATCTAGTTCTTCATCAGGGTCAGGCGAATTGGCCCTGACGCCACCTGCAAAACCTGCCGTCGATCAGTTTGATGAGTTCTGGCTGGCCTACCCTCGCAAGGTTGGAAAGGGCCACGCCCGAACAGCTTGGCAGGTCGCCATCCGCAAGGAAGCGCCGGACTTGATCATCGCGGCGGTCCGCCGTTGTGCGTGGCAATTCAACCAATACGACCCTCATCCGACCACTTGGCTGAACGGGGAACGCTGGACGGACGAACCGCCAGCGTCCCTGGACGACGCCCTCGCCGCAAGCGTTGGGCTGCACGGGCACGCCGACCCGATCCAATTCGGCGGAAATCCAACAATTGACTCAACCGACCACGAATGGAGCGAACTGTCATGACTATCATTCTCAATGAAAAGAAGCGCCACATCATTGAGTTGGCCAAGCTGGTTGCACCGCGTGATCCAGTTGCAGCGGCAGCCCGGCTGGCGGATTTCCTGCCGCTCAACGAAGTGCCCGCTTCGTTCTGGACCGAGGCCGGCATCCGCGGCGTGGCGAGGAAACTGAGGACGATACCCTCCTTCGCCCAACTGGTGGATGCCGCAGAGGAATGGGATCGCGAGCAGTCGGGCGCCTTAGGAATCTCGCATGTCGGGTGGACGCCCCCCGGGGCTGATCCGGAACTGGAGACCGGTCTGGCATACTTCCGCCGCCGCGAGACGGAGGGGTTTGCCGGCGCCCCCATCCAGGCAGCGAACGTCGGTGGCGGCAGGGCACATGTGCTTTCGCTCATGCGCAAAATTTACCCGGCTGCCTGGGCGCAAATCACCGGCCGGCCGAACCCGGAGATGCGCCGTAATCTGGATGACGGCGATCGGGCTGATATCTAACGATGTAGACCCACCAGGGCATTGGCCAAAATCAAAAGCATAATCCTGCGTAGGATAGGAAATAATGATAGGAAATCCTAATAGGAAAATCTGCATTTAAAAATAATGCTTGTCCTATCGGAGATTTTTGATTTTTCTTCATCAGCCCAATATCTCATATAACGGAGGCATGAATGCTGGATAACATGGAGCGTGACGACAACACCTACATGGTCTGTTTTGCGGATTGGCGCCTTGCACGAGCCGCCCTCCAGAATCTCTGCAGCACTGGAGGTGACCCACACCTCATTGATGCCGTCGGACTGGTCATGCTCGCCCTGGCCCACGGCATTGAGTGCACCGAGCCACAAACTTCGCTCGGCCGGTTGGCCAAGGCGGCCGTGCTGACCGCAACATCTGAAATCGCTCTTGGCGGCCCAGATAGCACGCCCTGGACCAATGCCGCGTTGGCGGTGTTCGACCAGGCGGTAGCCCACAGCATTTCGCCCGCGGCGCAACCGCATTCGGACAATCGGACGCCGTTTTCGGACAGTTTTCGGACAATCGGACAGCCATGAAGCGCATTCCACCGCCTGGGCTCCGTGAAGAAGTTGAAGCCGCGGTCATGGCCGCGGTTGAGACGATCGGCATCGACGGGATCAGCAAAGCCGAAGTCGTGCGTCCGTTCATGGACCGGGGCGTCGCTCGATCGACGTTGTTCGCCTGGGTGGATGCGCTTTTCAGGACAGGCCAGCCAGCAGCCAGGGTGAAGGCATTGGTTGAATCCGCCGTGATTTCCCGGGCTGCTGCTGGCGGGGATCCGTCTGAGGGTGCTGCGCGGGATCTGGTGGCGGTGATGCCGAAACCCATCCAGGCCATGGAGATCGCCGCAGCGCGCGGGCCGGACTTGCTGGAGGTGGTGAGGCGCTGCTTTTCGATCGCGGAGAAGATCATTGCGCACGCATCAATGCCGGATGGTTCAGTCAAGAACGCGAAGCTGCTGCTTGCCGGCGGTGAAGCCTTGCGACGGGCGGGTGAGACAACCCTGAGGGTGGTCACCTCATTGAATGAGTTGGCCAAGGTTGATCGGTTCCACGACGCCATCATGGAGGAGATCGCCAAGGAGAGCCCGGAATGCGCCGAGCGCATTTACCGGCGGATGAACGCCGTTATAGACGGTTACGGCAAGCTGATGGACTGAAATCACCAGCCATCCCCGCGATCCGGTCACTGAGAGGCACGACAATGACATGTCGTGACGCCATCACCCATGCATCGCGCTCCTTCACTTGCGATCCAACAGAGGTGGAAATGCCAAGCCAATTTCAACAGCTTGTGGCCGATTTGGAAGACTTCAATCAGTTCCGTGTCGCGCCCCTTGCGAAGGCGTTGGAGCACGGTGTGGCGACTGATTCGCCCGCTTTGGCTCACGCGAAGCTCGCAACCCACGTCGAGCGGTGCCGCAAAATGCTGAAGTCCCTGGTCGACGGCCGGCGGATCGGCGCCCTTGATACCGCCCGGTTTGAAGCGCGGATCCATCGCCTTGAACGGAGGCTGGTCTGATGCCCCGTCAATCCGAAACGGACCCCAAGGCCGCGCCGAGTTCTCCCGATCCTCAGGTCCTTGCGGAGCTGCGATCGCTTCTCAAGGCTGCAACAGATCGGGTGTTTGCGGAGCGCGAAGCCCGGGAAAAGCTGAACCGGCAACTCCTTTGCGCTCTGAAGGATGGCCGGTCCACCGCAGATATCAGGGCTCAGATCGCCGCCATCGACGCCAAGGTGGCCGGCCTGATCCGCAAGCGTTCAGATGCCGAGATGACAGCGGAGCAAGCCCGCCAGAAGGCCCTGCTTGCACGCCTGGATGCCCTGATTGAGGCGGGCTGCAAAGAAATGGCCGCCTCCTTTGAGCGGCTGAGGGTTTTCAAAATGAACAAGGAATCCCACAATGGATAACGCTGAGATCCGCCAAGCCGGCCTTGAGCTGCTTTGTGCCGAGGACGCAGCCGCCGCGCTTGAAGTGCCAGCCAAGGGCGCTTCTGATCAGCTCGCAGTTCTAGTCGAGCGTCGAGACAGTCTTGCCCAGCGCCGTGCCGATATCGGGCGTCGCCGCATGGTTGGCGAAGAACATCCCGATGATCTCGCCACGGTCGCATTGATCGCGTTGGACATTGAGGGATTGGACAGCCTCATCGCCGAGGCTCGCACGACCGCCAGCAGTGCACAGGCAAAGCTGGAAGCGGGCAATGCGGCCGTCCGGGTGGCGAGGACCAAACTGCAGAGCGCCCAGCACAAGGCCAGGGTCGACGCTCTTGTCCGGCATGCGAACGAGTTGGATGGGCTGCTCGTCGCCACGATTGGCGAGATTGATGCCCTTGGCGTGGGGCGTCGCGCCCCTCACCGTCCGATCTGGGGCGCAAGCAAAGAGCTCCGCACCCTTGTCAACGAGCTGGCGATCCGCCGGGGGGATGCGTGATCTCGCGGCAGGCAGAATTGGCCGGCGTTCGCCGCGACGTCGAGGCATCCACGCGCGCGCAACTGCGGCGAGGCGGACTGCGTGGGCTGCAGCGTCGGCCCATCGTCGACTATGCGGCGGCGCATGGTGCAAGCCCGCGTGCAGCGTATCGCTGGATTGCCGCAGTCGTGGCGGAACGCAGCACTGAGATCCCGTCTCTCTCGATGACGCCGGAGGCTTGCCAGGCTGCCGTTGAGGCTGTCCTTCGGGATCACCTGCCCGGCATTGCAGCGGCGGTTGTCGGGCAGCTGTGCGCGCGTGATGGCCTGGGGGAAACGCGTGGCTGAGACCCTGCCCTCCCTGTTTGAGTGCACGCGCCAGAACATGCGCCTCACTGAGAATGGCTGCGCGCGGCTGTATCGATCAGCGATCTCTGATCCACCGGCGGCACATGAGTCGAGGTCACGCTGCCGCCATTGTCGGATTGGCGCGGCAAATGCGGGCTTGCCGTATGAGGGGCCGAAACCGGCAGATATCCTGGCCCACATCTGCTCACGCTGCCTGAGAATGGCCGAGCGTTTGATCAACGGCTTGTTCTGCATCAGCTGCTACAATCGGCACCGGGAGGCCCTGATCAACAGGAACGCAAGAGGCAAAATCCCGATGCTTGCCTCCACCCTTCATCCTGAAGCGCTCGTGGTGATCACCGACGACGGCACGACTGAACAGATCGTTCGCGCCGAGAAGGTGCTCACGTCGGCTGAGCTGATCATGATCACCGCACGCTCCGGCGCGGGGCCGGCTTTGTTTGGATGGGCACGGCATCATGCGTGAAGGCGGCGCCTGGGCGCTCACATCCCACTCCTGCCGTCATTGTCTGGGGCGCATCCTACAGGATGGTGACGAGTTTCTGTGCTCTGTGTGCGAACGCACGGGGCGGCAATCGGTTGATCAAATCTGCGCCTGCGGCATTCGGCCAAGGAACGGACGGCCCGAGTTGCGGGCTTTTCAGTGCGTCGCCAACCCGGCACCCACGGAGACGAGCCCGGCACGTGTTGTCGTGAGGTTTAACTTGGAATCCGACGCCGGACTGAATTCCGAATGAAGCCGCGGCCCACCATCTACGCGACCATTACCATCCGGTAGACCATGCAACATGTGACGAAAAATCTGGCTGTCGCAGCCGCTGCAGAGGATCTCCGCAACCTTCTCGGAAGCTCCTAATGGATGATATCGACCCGATCGCGTTTGCCGGCAGGTTTGCCATGCGCCCTTCAGACAACCGGGCGATGCTTGCCGCCCTGGAGATGGCCAAGCGCCAGGATGATCTTCTGGCCAAGGCCAGTAACTTCGCGATGGCAGAAATTCGGGCCAAATTGCCAAAGCCTAAGGGCCGCCCGGTGCCGATCGAATTGCCGCACATGGAGCTCTTTGAACGGGCTCTGAAAGCCGTCAACAGGCCGCGGCAGACCTCCGTGACCGAGCGGCACCAGAAGCCGCAGAATGCCCTCCACAGGCTCTCGGGTCACATGGACAGGCTTGTTCCTCCCACCCCTGCAGCGCTGGATAGGTGGCTCCAGACGCCCGTCAATCGGATGCGGGTGCATGAGTGGCTGGCAGCCGACATCCGGCGGCAGAAGGTCAAGCCGCGGGCTATGGACATGATCCGGCACGTGATGAGTTACGGCCTGTCTGCGGGCGATGCTGGCGATCTGGTGGAGCGGTTTCTCGTTCGGTTGATGCACCAGCGCTCAATGTCTCTCAACTCAGGTTGCCGCCGCTGAAACTGCGTGTCGGTTTCAGAGACGCAGAACCTTCGAAAGCCAGCCATTCCTGCACAACATCGAGTTGGATGATGCTTGGTAGGTTCGGATCCTGCCAGATCTCCGAGCCGCGCTGGGCGGCGAACGCGCTGAGCTGGTTGCCAACCCGCACGGCCAGCGGCCGGCGCCCCTTGGGCGGCACGTTCTGCTGCACCAACACGTCGAGCGGTGAGACCCAGCGCGCGGCCTCGGTCCGGTCGAGCACGATCTGGCGCAATTCGGCGATCTGATCGGCATGCTGGGCGTCACGCGCGGCGCGCTCCTGTTCCTGCCGGGTCAGCTGCGTCTGCAGGGATGTCACCAGCTGCGTCTGCGAGGTGAAGGCGCGCTGCAGGTCGGTCACCTTGTGGATGATGCTGCGCACGATCCCGTTGGTGCGCTCGTCCAGGTCGTTGGCAGGCACGGGCAGGGTGCTGCCGAAGAAGTGCGCTGACAGCGCCTTGGCGCATTCGCGCTGGAAGAGGAGCACGCGCTCCTTCATCGCCGGATCGGTCAGCTTGTTCGTGTTGATCGTGGCCAGCCAGAACGGCAAGGCGTCGAGCGAAAGGCAGGTTGTGACTTGCTGGCCGCCGCTGGAAGGGATGGGCATTATGCCCACGCCTTCAGCCAACACGGGATGGCCGTGTATTTTGCGGTGCTGCGTGGTCCAGTCCAACCCCATGCCCTCCACAACCGGCTTCATGGCGATCATCGTGGTGGCGGGGCTATCCCCCACGATCGCCAGCAGCTGCGCGCCGTGGAAGTCCACGGTGGTGATCTTCGGCGGGTTGGGCTGCATCGGCAGCTGAGGCTGGCGGTCTCGGTTGCTCATGGCGCTGGTCCTTTCAGCCGGCGGCGTGGATCTTGGCCTCGATCCGCCTGAAGATTTCGATCTGCTTGTCAGAGAGGCGAAACGTGACCGCGCCCGGCGTCCAGCGGCCGATCACGTCGGCGACGAAGGACTTCTCCCACTCGCTCAGCCGGTGGGGCTTGGCCTTGATGTCGTGCACCAGCTCGCCGAACCACTTCAGCTCATCATCGGTCAGCCACCGCGAGGCGGGTGGGGGCACGTCCGCGCCGCGACCGCGCCAATAGGAAGAGCGTTGAACAGCTGCGCAAAACCAAGCATATCATGGGAGCTGGTGCTGTCATCTACCTGCGCGTGCACCCAGGGGACCGCTCTTCGAGCGCCCGAGCATGGCTCCAATACCTGAAATGATGCTGATGAAACCCCGCCGTCGCCCGGCGGGGTTTCTGTTTGGTTGGCGTCGAACCGCGGCGGGTCCGGTATCAGGGTCCTTGAAGATTACCACCGCCGCTGGCAAGTCAGATGTAGGTGCTGCCTTCTACCTGAGAGTGCGCCCAGGGGGTCGCCTCACCCGCACCCGAGCCAGGCTCAAATACCTGAAACGAAGATGGAGAAGCCCCGCCCTCATCCGGCGGGGCTTTGATCTCCAGGCGTTGAATGGCGCCCACACTTGGCCTACATCCTGGGGGCGACAGCGGCACGATCCGTCTCAGACGGCGACAGCAGCGGGGGCCGGGCCTCAAAACCCGGTCCGGGACCGGATGGCCCAGCAAACCGTGTAGAACCCGAGGCTACGGCCCCGCCCTCACCCGGCGGGGTCGAGCTATTTTCGGTGTCCGCGGCCAACGGCCACCCTCCCCTAACGCTCTCAAAGATCACCACCGTGGACTTCCACGGCGCGCAGCTGCTGGCGATCGTGGGAGATAGCCCCAAGACAACGTTTGTTGTCATGAAAACAGTTGCCGAAGGCATGGGGTTGGCCTGGGCCAGTCAACTACGGAAAATCCAGGGTCATGAGGTGATCAGCGAAGGTACCAGCAATTTGATGATACCTTCAGCGGGCGGTCCGCAGGAGATGATTTGCCTATCTCTTGAACTGCTGCCGTATTGGCCGGCCATAATCGGCCCCACACACCTACCATACGCCGGTCAAACCGCAGATACAGCCGCTTCAGAGTCTAGAGCGGTTTCCGATCAGTCTGCATCATACCCAGCGGCTTCGAAATAGTTAGCGCATTCGGCTGGCGTGAAAGTTGTGGCGAGTTGGCCGATGGTATTCCACAGACCATCGATGGTTCGCTCTGCCGCCTTGCGGAGCATGGCCTTGATTTTGGCGAAGGCGTTCTCGATTGGATTAAAATCAGGGCTGTAGGGCGGCAGGTAGAGCAGGTGCGCGCCTGCGTGCTCGATTGCTTCCCGAACACCAGGGCGCTTGTGGCTACCGAGATTGTCCATGATGACGACATCGCCCGACCGGAGCGTCGGCACCAGGAACTGCTCGACATAAGCCAGGAAGCTCTCGCCGTTGATCGGGCCGTCGAGCACGCAGGGGGCGACCATTCCCGTCCGCCGTAGCCCAGCAACGAAGGTGGTGGTCTTCCAGTGGCCATGCGGAATGGCCGCCCTCAACCTCTCCCCGCGCGGAGCCCAGCCGTAGCGGAGCGCCATGTTGGTCGATGCCCAGGTTTCGTCGATAAACACCAACCGCTCAGGATCGAGATCGGGCTGTGCATCGAACCAGGCATGGCGTTGGCTCAGGATGTCAGGACGGTCCTGCTCGGCGGCATGCGCTGTCTTTTTTTCCGTGTGTAGCGATGTCGCTGAAAGAACCGGCACAGCGTCGAAAGTCCGAACGAATGGCCATGCTGTGCTAACTCCGCCTGGATCTCGGCCAACGTGATGTCGCTCTTGCGCTCGACGAAGCCGAGGATCAGCGCCGCATGCCGCTCCACCCGCCCGGATCGCCGGTCACCACCGAGGGCCTTCGGTGCGACCGTCCCGCCACGTCGCAGCGATTGGCACCAGCGAACCGCGCTCGCAGCACTCACGCCAAACCGCTCCGCCGCTGCACGACGCGACATTCCTCCAGATACCGCAGCAACAACCCGCTCACGCAAATCGACAGACAAGGCTTTTGACATTCTCTGTCGGCCTCCTTGCCGACAGGGAGTTTGAATCAGAACTTCCCCGTTTCGGGAATCCCACATGATTCATTCAGGTCGGGAAACGCTCTAGCAGGCCGCTGAAAAACCTCGTGCGGTGAGATCGTTGTTGTGATTCGCTTTCGTTGTGAGACGGAGGCCAGTGATGCGCGGTTCTGACAATCAGCCGGGGATGATGTTCAGCTACATCAGTTGCGAAGCGCGTGTGC
>CAITEF010000294.1 GCA_903891315.1 uncultured Rhodospirillales bacterium
CGCCTGCTGGTTCGGAGCAGCGCCGGTGTAGAAGACGTTCTTGGAGGATTCTTCACCCTCGTACTGCACCGGGTAGAAGAGGATGTTGTTGGTCTCTTCGAACACCGGCAGCACCGATTTGCGCGAGGACGAGGTCCAGCAACCGAACACGGCGGCGACCTTGTCGACGGTGATCAGCTGGCGGGCCTTCTCGGCGAACAGCGGCCAGTTGGAGGCCGGATCAACCACAACGGCTTCGAGCTTCTTGCCGAGCAGACCGCCCTTTTTGTTCTGTTGCTCGATGAGCATCAGCATGACGTCTTTCAGCGTGGTTTCGCTGATCGCCATCGTGCCGGAGAGCGAATGCAAGATGCCAACCTTGATGGTGTCTTGCGCGCGTGCGGTGGAGGACAAAGCGGCAAACGAGACGGCCACGGCTGCGGCCAGCGCAGTTGTGCGCAGCCAGCGACCGACCGTCGGACGTGGTGTGGAGATGCGAGACATTGTCTGAACCCTCTTGTTGGCACGCGCCTCGCCGAACACCGGCCCCGACCGCATGCAGCTGCAACGGGACAGGTGTCAGCAACATCCGTGCCATGCCGCCTGTGCATGTGACTCGGCGGCTGGCAGTCTATGGCGCGGAGCCCTGCCCAGATTCGGCGCAACGATCACCTGAGACTGATCGTTCTTTACGCACCCGGATGGCTCGAATTTCATGTTGCATTGCCGCATCTTGCGTCGCGGCGCGGGGGGGCGGGTGCTAGAGAGAGGCAGGGGAGTTACCTGCTGTGAGTTCCGACATGCGCCGCATCCTTGCCGCCTTCTGCTTGCTGAGTTCATCGGCGGCGTTTTCAGCCGAAGCTCCCAAATCCGTCCTGGTGGTCAATTCCGGCGAGGCCAGCCTGTCGGTGATCGACATCGCCAGCCAGCGCGAGACCCGCAAAATTCCAATGCTGCGCGAGCCGCATCACTGGGTGATGACTCCGGATGGGAAAGATTTGATCATCGGTGACACGGTGGCCAATGAGCTTGTGCTGCTCGACCCCGACACGTTCGAGATCCGCCGCCACATCACGGTGCCAGACCCCTATCAGATGCTGTTCACCCCGGACGGCAGCAAGCTGGTGGTGGCCGGGTTGGCCCGCAAACAGGTCGATGTCTACGAAGCAGGCACTTACAAGCTGCTGCATCGCTTTGCGGCGCGCACGATGCCGAGCCATATCGATATCAGCGCCGACAGTTCGACCGCCTATATCAGCTTGCAGGGCACCAACAAGGCGATGGCGCTTGATTTGATTCACAACACCGTCAAATGGGAGGTGCCCACGGACGGTGCTCCGGCGGGCGTGTTGCTGCGCAATGGCAAGCTGCTCGTCGCCACGATGGACACCGACACGGTGCAGATCCTCGACGCCAACAGCGGGGCGACCATTGGCCATATCAAGGCGACAAAGGGCGCGCATCAGATTTTCATCTCGCCCGACAAGAAGCAGATCTTCATCAACAGCCGCATCGACGCCTCGATCACAGTGGTGGATTCGACCGATTTTCAGCACATTCGCACCTATAAAGTGCCGGGCGGGCCGGATGATTTGATCTTCATGCCGGACGGGAAAGTGTGGGCGACGCTGCGTTTTGTGCAGAAAGTTGGCGTCATCGACCTCAAGACCGGTAGCATTGAGACCATCGCGGTGGGCCGTTCGCCGCACGGGATTTATGTGAACGGGGCGACGAATATGGGGGGTGCGAACCGGTGAATCTGGGCGCTCCGTTCGATTTCGCGGCTGGCTGGTTGCAGGAATATGCGGTGCTGCCGCTGCTCTACAATCTCGGCCTGATGCAGTGGGAAGAATGGTCGTTCGGCTGGTCGCTGTTCGCGGTCTATGGCGTGGCGCAGGTGATCGTGGCGCTGCTGATCTGCTGGCCGTTGGAACATCTCTGGCCGGTGGAGCGCTGGGAGGATCACCGCGCGGAATGGGTGGATATTCTCTACACGCTGATCAATCGGGTGGGCTTCCTGCCGCTGGTCACCTTCGTGCTGTTCAGCCAAATTCAGATGTCGATCAACGGTTTGCTCGCCGATGAGGGCCTGGTCTCGCCGACGTTGGAGCGGCTGGTGCCATGGTTCGAGGGACGGCCGGTGGCAACGTTCCTCGTCTATGCCATCGTGCTCGATTGCGGCGAATATTGGCGGCATCGGCTGAGCCATGTGTTCGATTGGTGGTACGGCCTGCACGCGCTCCACCATGCGCAGCGGCAGATGACGTTCTGGTCCGATGACCGCAATCATGTGCTGGACGAGGTGATCGGCTTTTTGTGGTTCACCGTGCTGGCGTTGCTGATGGGCGTGCCGCCGCTGCAATTCCCGATGCTGGTGCTGCTGCTGCGCCTGCTGGAGAGCATGAGCCACGCCAATGCGCGCATCCGGTTTGGCTGGCTCGGCGAGCGGTTGCTGGTCTCGCCGCGGTTTCACCGTGCGCATCATGGGACGACAGCGGCGGGGCGGCTGAGTGTCAATTACGGCGGCGTGCTGCCGTGGTGGGACATGGTGTTCGGCACGGCGGATTTCTCGCATGACTTCGTGAAGACGGGCGATCCGACGGCGGCGGAGGTGCTGGCGACGGGCTCGTATTTTCAGCAGCAGACGGCGGGGCTGCGGCGGATGTGGAGTGGGTTGGGTTCGTGATTCGGTAGGGTGCCAATTCCGAAGGAATTGCACCGCCACGCCAACCCCTTGGTGCAATTCCTTCGGAATTGGCACCCTACGAGCTTAAACCGCAGTCCTCAGATAAACTGCCCGCGCAAGAACCCCAGCGCAGGCAAAGGCTTCCAGCCCTTCGGCAAATCCGTCCGCCGCACCGGTGCCACCGAATAATGCGGCGGCGGCTGTTTGCTGGTGCGCAGGAAACTCGCATGAGCATCGACCTGCGCCTCGCGCCACGCCCGGTCTTCCAGGGCTGCCGCCCGCGACGGATAGATATTGGCCACCCGACTGATTCGCCCGATCCGTGCCATCACCGCCCACAGCGTGTCATCACGCGTGGAATGCGAATGCAAAGGGACGATTTCCGCCATGCCGTCCGGTCCATCCAGGTGGAGACTCAAGCCTAGAAGTGACCGACACAGCCGCGCAAGACCAATTTGCGGCGGGTCTGTTTCAGGGTAGACCAAAGCCGATCCGATGGAGAGTGGCATGGATTTCGTCTGTTACCTGCATCCTGGCTGGCAGCCGGAGATTCGCGCCGCCGAGCCCACCCGCGACTGGATGGACAAGACCAGCGAGAAATTCGCCTATCGCTGCCTGCCGCTCAACATCGCCAACGCGCATGGTTGGGAGATTCTCTCGCCTTGCGATTTCAGCGCCTATTGGCGCGGCGGCCCGCTGGCCGATGACGTCATCGTTCGCCCCGGCCCGGGATCAGTGAAGGAGCATGTGCCCGTCTCGATCTTCGGCCACGCGGTGCTCACCTTCCACATCTTTGGCATCTTCCGCACCCCGCCGGGCTGGAACCTGATGGTGCGCGGGCCGACCAATGAGGCACGTGAGCATATTCATGCGCTCGACGGGGTGATCGAGACCGATTGGTCGCCTTACACCTTCACGATGAATTGGCGCTTTTTGGCGCGCAACAAATGGGTGCATTTCAAGAAGGGCGACCCGATCTGCTTCGTCTTCCCGGTGCAGCGCAACGTGCTGGAGGAGTTCCGGCCACGGTTTGCCGTGATGGAGGGCGATCTGTTTGCGCAATTCACCGCCTGGAGCAAATCGCGCGACGCCTTCCGCATCGAAACCCAGCGCAACCCGCCGGCGACGACGAGCGAGCAATGGCAGAAGCGCTATTATCGCGGCTTCGACATGCATGACCGCGAACCGGTGGAAGATCACAAGGCACGCCTGCGGCTGCCGGAATTCGCCCCGCTCGGCACGGCACCGGACCTGTCACCGACCCATCTGCAGATGCATGGCAGTGCGGCCAAGATCGGTGCCGCGTTGCGGGCGGTGGCCGATGGTCTTGCCTCTGGGGCCGAGGACGAGGTTTTGGTGACCGAGGTGATGAAGCTCGGGTTGGCCGAGGCGGATGCGCGGGCGGTGGTGCAGGCGGCCAAGGGTTCCGGTCAATCGGATTTCGTGTAACCTGCACCGACGGCCCATCAGAGGCCGAGACCATCGGGGGACGACCACATGCGGCTTTTCCGCTCCGGCGCGCGCGGCAACGTGCTGACTCTGCTCTGCGTGATGTATTTCATCACCTATATCGACCGGGTGAATGTCAGCTCCGCCGCTGCCGCGTTCAAGACCGAGTTGGGGCTGAGCAACACCGAGCTTGGCTTGGTCTTCTCCGCCTTCGCCTATCCCTATCTGCTGTTCCAGATCATCGGCGGCTGGTTTGGTGACAAATTTGGCGCGCGTTGGACGCTGACGATCTGCGGCATCGTCTGGTCGGCGGCGACGGTGCTGACCGGCCTTGCTGGCGGGCTGACCTCGCTGATTCTGGCGCGCATCCTGCTCGGACTCGGCGAGGGGGCGACCTTCCCGGTGGCAACACGGGCGATGTCGGCCTGGATGCCGGAGACCAAGCTCGGCTTCGCGCAGGGCATCACCCATGCCTGCGC
>CAITEF010000295.1 GCA_903891315.1 uncultured Rhodospirillales bacterium
CTGCGCTGCGCTTGCAATGACGGATTGATGAGGTGAGGCTTCAAGCCAAACGCGTCTCGTCCCTGCCTGCCCCGCCACCAACAGGAACCACCATGCGTCTGCCCATCTGCGCCCTGCTCGCGCTCCTGATCGCAGCCCCGGCCCGCGCCGATCTGCCACCGCCCTCGCCGGAGCTGACAGCGGGCATTCAGGCCTACAATCAGGGCGATTTCACTGTCGCCTTCGCCCTGCTCAGCCTCGCATCCCGGCATGGTGAGGCGGAGGCGATGGTCAATCAGGGCTATATGTATGCGCGCGGGCATGGGGTGCAGCCGGATTCGGCCTACGCGTTCGAACTCTACAAACGCGCGGCCGAGGCGGGCGATGCGGAGGGGATGAACGCGCTCGGCTATCGCTACAACCACGCCAATCCGCCGGATTTCGAGCGGGCGATCCACTGGTATTGCAGGGCCATCATGCTTGGCAATCCGCGCGCGATGAACAATGCGGGCATCCTGTTTTTCTACGGCCAAGGCGGAGTGGTGAAGAGCCAGGACGAGGCGATCAGCCTGTGGCGACAGGCGATGGCGCAGGGCAGCGTCAATGCCCAGGTCAATATCGGTCGCACGCTGGACGCGGACAGCAACAGGTCACAACAGGAGAGGCAGGCGGGCTGGAACTATATCCGCGACGCCGCCTTCAAGGGCAGCGGCGTGGCGCAGAATATTCTTCGCAGCCAGGGCGATCCCGGCCCGTTCCCGCCGGTGACCGAGACCGAACTCAACATGCGCTTGGAGCCTCGTAAGCAGGTGCCGGGTGTTTCAGTGCTCTGCGGTCAGTTGATCTCCTGAGTCTCACCAAGCTCCGCCAGACGCGCGCGCAGGAAGCCGTTGGTGGTGTAGCGCGCAGTCGATGAATAGAAATTCTCCACCAGCCACATCACCATGTCCGTGTAGGCCGTCACCAGTTCGGGCAGGATAGAGAAATTCTCGTAGTTCACCACTGCCCGCACTTTGAAGCCCAAAGGCTGCAGACGCGCTTTGACCTCCGCGCGAATCTCCTCGATCTGCCCGGTGTTGCGCACCGAAAGCCCCTCGAAATCGACGAAAAAGGTCTGGGTGAGCGCGTCATAGCTCAGGCGTTCTGGGATCGGGCGCTCGTGCAACCGGGCGCGCAGACCCATCGGCTCGTCGCGGAAAATACGCGCATCCATCAAGGCCGGTTCGCGGACAATTGGTTCGAAATCCATATGCGCCAGTATGTCGCGCGCGATGTCCACGCCGGGCGCGATTTCGATAAGCTCCATCCCCTCCGGCGTCAGTTGGAATACGCAGCGCTCGGTGACGTAGAGGACAATCTGGCCGCGCCGCATCGCGTAGTCGCCCGAGAAGGTGCGGTGCTCCACCTCAGCGCGGAACTTGCGGCTGCGGCCCTCATTGAGAATGCGCAGCGTGCCGTCAGTCTCCGAAATATGCAGCCCGCCCGCGTCGAAGGTGCCGACGAAGACCAGTTTCTTGGCATTCTGGCTGATATTGATGAACCCACCGGAGCCCGCCAGCTTGGGGCCGAATTTCGACACGTTCACATTGCCATGCCCATCGGTCTCAGCCAGACCGAGAAAGGCGATATCGAGGCCACCGCCATCGTAAAAATCGAACTGATAGGGCTGATCGAGGATCGCATCGGTGTTCACCGCGGCCCCGAAATTCAGCCCGCCTTGCGGAATGCCGCCGATCACGCCGGGCTCGGCGGTCAGGGTCAACAGATCGAAAATCCCCTCCTCACTCGCGACAACCGCAATCCCCTCCGGCATTCCGATCCCGAGATTGACCACCGCACTCGGCATCAATTCCAACGCCGCGCGGCGGGCGATGATCTTGCGCTCGTTGAGCTGCATCGGGGCTTGCCGTCCGGTCGGCACCCGGATTTCGCCGGAGAACCCGGCATTGTATTGCGTCATGAAGGTCTGCCAATGGTGCTCCGGCTTCTCGGCGACCACCACGCAATCGACGAACACGCCGGGCACCTTCACCTCGCGCGGGTTGAGCGAATGCGCCTCCGCCACCCGCTCCACCTGGGCGATCACGATGCCGCCCGAATTGCGCACCGCCATCGCAATCGCCAACACCTCCAACGTCAGCGCCTCACGCTCCATGGTGAGGTTGCCGGACGGGTCAGCGGTGGTGGCGCGGATGATGCCGACATTGATCGGGAAGGTCTTGTAGAGCAGCGCCTCCTGGCCACCGATGGTGATCAGTTCGACCAGATCCTCGGTGGTGCGGCTGTTGATCTTGCCACCCGACAGGCGTGGGTCGACGAAGGTGCCCAATCCCACCCGCGTCAGATGTGCGGGGCGTTTGGCGGCGATGTCGCGGAACAGGTGGCTGATCACGCCCTGCGGGAGATTATAGGCCTCAATCAGCCCGCTGATCGCCAATTCCTGCAGCCGCGGCACCAGCCCCCAATGGCCGCCGATAACCCGCTTGACCATGCCGAAATGGCCGAAATGGTTGAGCCCGCGGTCCTTCCCGTCGCCCTGCCCGCCTGCGTAAACCAGCGTGAGATCCCGCGGATGACCGTCACCGCTGAGGAAGCGTTCCTCCAGGGCCACCGCGATGCCCTCGGCAAACCCGATGCCGACGAAACCGCCGGTGGCCACCGTGTCGCCATCGCGGATCAGCCGGACGGCATCGGCGGCGGAGACGATCTTGCCCCCGGTGGAGGGGCGGGACGGATTGGCGAACGGGTGTGGCGAGGTGATC
>CAITEF010000296.1 GCA_903891315.1 uncultured Rhodospirillales bacterium
CAACGGCCCGTGCACGATCAGGCCAGGATAGCCCTCCACACCGGTGACGTAGGGGCGGTCGTAATGGATGCGGTGGCCATTGAAGGTCAGCGCCGAATAGCGGAACAGAAAGACATCATCAGCCTTGTAGGTCTTGCTCCAGGTCGCCCCCTCGGGGGCAGGTAGCGGCGCGACCACCGGGTCGGAGGGTGTGGCGGCGGGGCGGTAGACGATGTCGTGGAACTCGCGCAGCGCCACCGCGTCGTCGCCCTCGGCGCGGTATTCGTGGCGGACTTTGACGAACACCAATTGGCCGGAGCGGCCATCCTTCTGCGTCACATCAGCGATGGTCGACAGCCGGGTCATCCGGCTGCCGACGGTGATGGGGGCCATGAACTCAATTTGGCTGCCCGCCCACATCCGGCGCGGCAGATCGACCGGTGGCAGAAAGCCGCCGCGCTTCGGATGGCCGTCGGCAGTCATATCCGACTGGGGCGCGGTGGTCAGGAAATACATCCAATGCCACAGCGGCGGCAGCGGAAATCCGGCTTCCGGGCGCGGCATCGGCGTGTCGAGCGTGGCAGCGAGCCCCTGGACGGGGAAGGCGGTGATGTCGTCGACCAGCGTTTCGGTGCGGCCGATCCAGTCCTTGAGGTTCGTCATGATGCGTCCTTCCCAAACAGGGTCATTGCCACGCGCAAAGATGTCACTCCGCAGCCTTCGGCGGCAGCGCGCCTTCCTTGACCAACACTTCATGCGCCGCCTTGAACGCGTCGAGTCCGGCCGGAATGCCGCAATAGGCGGTGGCGTGCAGCAAGGTCGCCTTGATCTCGTCCACGGTCACGCCGTTGTTGAGCGCGCCCTTCACATGCAGCTTGATCTCCGGCGTTTTGCCGAGTGCGGTCAGCATCGCCAGGTTGAGCAGCGAGCGCGTCTTGCGGTTCAACGTCTCGTCACCCCAGGCCCAGCCCCAGGCCCAGGCGGTGGTGGCACGCTGGAAGGACATCATGAATTCGTCAGCATTGGCCATCGAGGCATCGACATATTCGGCCCCAAGCACCTCACGGCGGATCGGCAGGCCCTTGTCGAACAATGCGCTGTCTTCGTTGGCCATGATATTCCTCCCTGGATTGATCAGTCTTAGGCGAAGTCCCGCCGGATGAGATCGCTATGCTGACCGATGGCGGGCACCGCGCCAAGATGCGGATTTTCGCCGTTGCGGATCACGGCGGGGGCGACGATGGAGGCAGCGCCCATCTCGGTCGCGACCTCGGTGCGCCGCAGCGCCGGATGACGCGCCAAGCCCGGCAGATCATTGACCAAACCGAAGGCAACACCGGCCTCGCGCAATGTCGCAGTGGCCTCGTCGCGCGTCATCTGGGCGAAACGGTGGGCGACATGGGCGTCGACTTCCGGGCGATTTTCGCAGCGCTGCACGTTGCTCTCATAGCCGGGACGCTTGGGCAGGTCGGGCTCGCCCATGAAGCCGGCGCAGAAATTGGCGAATTCGCGCTCGTTCTGGATCGAGATCAGCACCAAAGCGCCGTCTTTGGTCGCAAACGCGCCATAGGGGCAGATCGAGGGATGGGCGAGGCCGACGCGTGGCGGCTCGACTCCGGTGCCTTCCCAATAAAGCAGCGGGACGTTCATCCAATCGGCCAGCGCGCCGAACAACGAGACTTCCAGCCCGGTCCCCCGCCCGGTGATCGAGCGCTGGATGAGCGCTTCGAGAATCCCGGCATGGGCGTTCATGCCGCAGGCGATGTCGCAGACCGACACGCCGACGCGGCCCGGTCCGGCCGGATGGCCGGTGATCTGGGCGAGGCCGCTTTCGGCTTGGACCAGAAGGTCATAAGCCTTCATGTCGGCGTAGGAATTGCCCTCGCCATAACCGCTGATATCGACCGTGATCAGTCGCGGATATTTCGCTCGCAAATCATTTGAGCCGAAGCCCGCACGGGCGGCGGCACCGGGGGCGAGGTTCTGGATGAACACATCGGCCTTGGAGAGGATCCGGTGCAGCAGAGCTGCGTCATCCGGCTTCTTGATGTCGGCGGCGAGTGATTGTTTGCCACGGTTGAGCCAGACGAAATAGGAGGCGAGCCCGCCCACCGATTTGTCATAGCCACGCGCGAAATCGCCCTCGGGCCGCTCGATCTTGATCACCCGCGCACCCGCATCGGCGAGGCGGGAGGAGCAATAGGGGGCGGCGACCGCTTGTTCGAGGGCAACGACGAGGAGGCCGGAGAGGGGTTGGTTCATGCAGATCTCCCGTCATTGCGAGCGCAGCGACGCAATCCAGGTGTCGTAGAGCCGGGGCGATGGTCCTGGATTGCGACGCTGCGCTCGCAATGACGGATTGGCGGCATGTTAATACGAACGCGGCAGGCCAAGCACGTGCTCGGCCAAGAACGAAAGGATCAGGTTCGTGCTGATCGGGGCCACCTGATACAACCGCGTCTCGCGGAATTTGCGCTCGACATCATATTCCTCGGCAAAGCCGAAACCGCCATGCGTCTGGACGCACATTTCGGCGGCGGCCCAACTGGCTTCGGAGGCCAGCATCTTGGCCATATTGGCCTGCTCGCCACAGGGCTGCCCAGCCTCGAAGCGGGAGAGACCATCCTTCACCATGAGTTCGGCGGCGCGCATTTTCGCGTAGGCTGAAGCGATGGGGAATTGCACGCCCTGGTTCTGGCCGATCGGACGGCCGAACACCACGCGGGCCTTGGCGTAGTCTGCGGCTTTCTTGATGAACCATTTCGCGTCACCGATGCACTCGGCGGCAATTAGGAGGCGTTCGGCGTTCATCCCATCGAGGATGTAGCGAAAACCCTTGCCTTCGGTGCCGACCAGCGCGTCGGCGGGGATGCGCATGTCGTCGAAGAACACTTCGCAGGAATTGTGGTTCATCATCGAGCGGATCGGTCGAATGGCGAGGCCATTGCCGAGTGCTTCTCGCATGTCGACGATGAAAGTCGAGAGACCGTCAGTTTTCTTGGCGACCTGGTTCTTCGGTGTGGTCCGCGCCAGGAGCAGCATCAGGTCCGA
>CAITEF010000297.1 GCA_903891315.1 uncultured Rhodospirillales bacterium
CTGCGCTGCCGCAATGCGGACAAGGAGGAGGTGATCCTCCCAGCCAAGGCCGTCATCGTCGCCGCTGGCACCCAGCCCAACACGGTGCTCGCCCGTGAAGATGACCGGATCAAGCTCGACGGCAAGTATTTCCAGGCCATCGACTCACAGGGCCAGAAGGTGACGCCGCAGCGGGCGCTGTCGAAGCCGAACGAGGCGCAGGTGATGATGCATCGCGCCGAGAATGGCCGCTTCATCAGCTTCTTCGGCGATCTGCATCCGAGCTTCTTCGGCAATGTGGTCAAAGCGATGGGCTCGGCCAAGCGCGGCTATCCGGTGGTCTCCGCCCAGCTTGACGCGGTGGAGAAGACTGCCGTGAGCGGGCCTGAGTTGATCGCTCGCGTGCGCTCTGATCTCGGGGCCGTGGTGCACGCGGTGAACCGTCTGACGCCGACGATTGTCGAGGTGGTGCTGCACGCCCCCGCCGCCGCGCGCGGGTTTAAGCCGGGGCAGTTCTATCGGTTGCAGAATTACGAAATGACCGCGACGCGGCTGGTGGAAGATCAAGGTTTGACAGTGCTGGCGATGGAGGGCCTGGCGATGACCGGGGCCTGGACCGATCCGGGGAAGGGGTTGGTCTCGGTGATCGCGTTGGAGATGGGCGGATCGTCCGATCTCTGCGCGATGCTCTCGCCGGGTGAGAAGGTCGTGCTGATGGGGCCGACCGGGACGCCGACCGAAATCCACGAGAACACCACGGTGGCGTTGGTCGGCGGCGGACTGGGCAACGCGGTGCTGTTCTCCATCGGGGCGGCAACGCGGGCGGTCGGCTCGAAAGTGATCTATTTCGCGGGCTACAAGGCGCTGATCGACCGCTACAAGGTCGAGGAGATCGAGCGCGCGGCGGATGTGATCGTCTGGTGTTGCGATGAGGCTCCCGGCTTTGCGCCGACGCGTCCGCAGGATCGAACCTATGTTGGCAATATCGTGCAGGCGATGGCGGCCTATGGCTCGGGCCAACTCGGTTCGCAGGAAGTGCCATTGCGTGACGCCGAGCACATGATCGTCATCGGCTCGGACCGCATGATGCAGGCGGTGGGTGTTGCGCGGCACGGGGTGTTGGCCCCGTATCTGAAGCCGGGGCATTCGGCGATTGGCTCGATCAACTCGCCGATGCAATGCATGATGAAGGAAGTCTGCGCGCAGTGTTTGCAGCCGCATATCGATCCGGTGAGCGGCGAGAGGACGGTGGTGTTCTCGTGCTTCAACCAGGATCAGGCGCTGGATCGGGTGGATTTCCCGGCGTTGAACGAGCGGCTGCGGCAGAACGCGCTGGCGGAGAAAGTGACGGCACAGTGGATTGATCGCGGGCTGCGGAAGCTGGCGATGCGGGGGGCGGCGGCGGAGTGAGAGTCGCGGATCTCGTCGATCCGCTTCTTCAGGGTAGCCCGCTCACCAGGCAGAGATTTGAAGATGTGAAGTGTGTGGTCGATACGCAGCGCCGAGCGCTTCGAGGGGCCAGCCTGAATGGGCTCAAGTTCCTGATCCAAAACGCATCGGGTGGCGACGCCACTGCCTCTCGCCCCGTCATAGCAACAGCTCCAGAGCACGGTCCGACCGATC
>CAITEF010000298.1 GCA_903891315.1 uncultured Rhodospirillales bacterium
CGTGTGCTCTTCCGATCTTTTTCGCCAAGATACAGCAGGATCGCATTGCTATCGAAAACGGTGGCGTCACCATCGACGATCGCCGGCACCTTGGCGTTCGGGTTGATCGCCAGATACCCGGGCAGATGCTGCTCGCCCTTGCGGGTGTCGACCGGGACGATCTCATAGGGCAGTCCGGTCTCTTCGAGAAACAGCACCACCTTCATCGGGTTCGGCGAGGGATGGAAATACAGCTTGATCATGTCGCACCTTCTTGGTTGGGGCACGAACATTGGGAACGCGTTCCGGGCAATCGGCAACCGTCACGCCAAGCCGGTCAGCTATCGTCACCCGTGCTCTTGAACGGACCCAGTGTCGCCAGCATTTCCATCTCCTGGACCCGCGCGATCCGCTCCTCCTCCAAGAAATCCGCCACCGCCTGACGCAGACCTTTATGCCGGATCCAGTGCACCGAGTAGGTCTCGGCCGGCAGATAGCCGCGCTGGATCTTGTGCTCGCCTTGCGCCCCCGCCTCCACCCGCGACAGCCCGTGCGCGATGGCGAAGTCGATGGCGCGGTAGTAGCAAAGCTCGAAATGCAGGAACGGATAGTCGCGATCACAGCCCCAGTTGCGGCCGTAGAGCGTGTCGCTGCCCATCAGGTTGAGCGCACCGGCAACTGGAGCCCCGCCTTCCAGTGCCAGCATCAGCACGACGCGATCCCCGAGCACTTTGCCCAGCAGCGGGAAGAATTCTGGCGTAAGATAAGCGCTGCCCCATTTGCGGTCGACGGTGGAGACATAGAAGCGGTGGAACGCCTGCCATTCGCGCGGGCCGATCTCGGAGCCGCGCAACGTGACGAATTCCAACCCGCATCCCTGCGCATCCCGCCGCTCGCGCTTGAGTGTCTTGCGTTTGCGGGATGACATCGCGCCCAGGAAATCGTCGAAACTGGCATAGGAGTGATTGTGCCAGTGGAACTGCATCCCAAGCCGTTGCAGCCACCCCGCAGCCCCTAGCGCCTCCCATTCCGCCTCGGTGCAGAACGTGGCGTGTACCGATGACAGGCCAATCTGTTCGCAGGCCTGCACCACGGCCCCGCCGAGTTCGGCCACCGACACGCCACTCTCGGGGCGGATCAGGAAACGCGGGCCGGGGACCGGGCTGAACGGTGCGGCGATTTGCAGCTTTGGGTAATAGCGCCCGCCCCCCCGCTCGAAAGCGTTGGCCCAGCCATGGTCGAAGACATATTCGCCGTAGGAATGCGATTTCGCATACATCGGCGCACAAGCGACCAAACGCCCACTCGCATCGCGCAAGGCGGCGTGCTGCGGCAGCCAGCCGGTGCGCGGACCAGCCGACCCCGAATCCTCGACGCAGGACAGAAAAGCATGGCTGACGAACGGGTTGTCCCGTCCGGCGCAGTCATCCCAATCTGTGGCCGCGATCTCGGCGATATGTCGGTGCAGCGTGAGGGTGAGACTTGTCATAGAGGGCATGTGGGAGCCCACCGTGATCAGGCAATCCTGAACATGCCTTCAACTTCAACCGCGGCGTCGAGCGGCAGGCTCGGAACCCCGATTGTGCTGCGGGCATGACGTCCGATATCGCCGAACACCGCGACTGAGAGGTCGGACGCGCCGTTCATCACCCCGGCATGGCCGGTGAATTCCGCCGTGCAGGAGATGAACCCGCCGAGGCGGATCACCTGCTTCACCCGACCCAGATCCCCGCCACAGGCGGCGTTGAGCTGGGCGAGCAGATTGATGAAGCACTGCTTGGCCGCCTCGATGCCTTCCTCGACAGTGACCTTGTCGCCGAGCTTGCCGGTGTAGGCGACTTTGCCGTCTTTCACTGGGATTTGCCCGGAGATCACGACGAGATCGCCCGAGATCACATAGGGCACGTAATTCGCAACCGGTGCGACGGGCGTGGGCAGCGTGATGCCGAGTTCGGCGAGGCGGGCGGTGATGGGCATGTCAACAATCTCCCGTAGGGTGGGATGCGGCTTCGCATCCCACCGCGCGTCGTGCGGTCAAAAGGTGGGATGCCCAAGGCATCCCACCCTACTTCGAGACCAGACGCAATTGGCGGCGACGCTGCCTTGCCCCATCTTCCGATGGGAGATCCAGCGGTAACAACGGGGCACGATCCCGCGCGCCATCGCCCATTGTGTCGGATTGCTCGTCTTCGATCTCGGCTTCCGGCAGGTCGATCTCGCCGAGATAATTCGCTGCCAGATTGCGGAACACATAATCGAGCAGCGAGGTCGCACGGCTCACCGCCGGGTCGCCCTCGACCACGCCCGCCGGTCCGAACCGGGTGAAGGTGAAGGCCTCGACGAACTCTTCCAACTTCACGCCGTTCTGCAGGCCGAGGCTGACGGCGATGGCGAAATTGTCCATCAGGCCGCGGAAGGCCGAACCCTCTTTGTGCAGGCCAATGAAAATTTCGCCGAGCTTGCCGTCGGCATATTCGCCGGTGCGCAGGAACAGCTTGTGGCCACCGATGGCCGCCTTCTGGGTGTAGCCGGTGCGGCGAGTCGGCAGGCTGCGGCGGGTGGAGGTTTGGGCTTCGGGCAGAACAGGGCGCGCTTGCATCGCTTGGACATAGACCGCCACCGCGTCATGCATCGCAATATGTGCAGTCGATCCAGGCTGTGCGAAGACCGACTTTCCGGCGAGCGTGGCGGCCAATGCCGCCTCGGCCGAGATTCCGCGCGAAGCCAAAGTGGCGCGTGCGGTGCGGGTCAGCGCGCCGGTGTCGTTGAGGGGCGAGAATTCCGGTGCGATCCCGCTGGTTTCCACTCCGAGCAATGCTTCGGCCAGACAGGGGGCGAGGATGCCGGTGGTTGCGACATGGCGCATTCCAGTGCCGAGTTTCTGCGCCCACAGACCCTCCGGCACCTGGGTGCCGAGCGGCAGGCGCAGCGTGTCGGATTCGGCAACCGCCCCCAACCGTTCGGCGATCAGCGCCGAGATGCGGTCCGCGCTGGCGCGCAGCGTGTAGGCGATGTCGGCGGCGAGCAGGCGGGCGGCATCGCTGTGGTAATCCAGCGCCATATCGGCCAGAAGCCCGGCCAGATCGCTCACCCCGATATTCAGCGCGGGCGAGGAGGGGGAGACCAGCGTCATCGCCAGCGTGGCGTGCGACACCGCGCGGGCGAATCCGGTGAAGTCGAAGCCCAGCTCCGCCTGGTGGAAGGCCGGCAGGTTGAGCACGAAGCCCGGCGTTTTGAAGCCGAAGCCGCGCCAGACCGCATCCTGCGGCGCACCCCGGCGCAGGATCAGCATATGGTGCAGTTCGTCGCCGAGATTGGAGCCGAGCAGGGCTCCCAGCCCGGTGCGCAGGCCGCGCTCGACGATCGGGCCGATCCAGCCCTGTGCGGCGTCCTCCAGCACCACCGGACCTTCTCCGGGGGCGAGGGCCGCGAAGGCCTCGGCGGCGCGGTCTTCCCACATGGCGGGGAGCACCACGCGGCGGGTGGCGGAATCCGGGTCGGGGCGGGCTTCGGCCTTGCGCGTGCGCACGCCGTGCCAGGGTTTGATCTTGCTCATGAGCAGGATGGTATCGCCAGAGTCCTCGCTCGAAAAGCAGATTTGGTGTCCGAGTCGGACTCTGACCACAAAATCCTGTGGAGAACTTTTGCAATGGCGGAATTCTGCGGACAATCGG
Source organism: uncultured Rhodospirillales bacterium (assembly GCA_903891315.1). Classification (GTDB taxonomy): domain Bacteria; phylum Pseudomonadota; class Alphaproteobacteria; order Acetobacterales; family Acetobacteraceae; genus CAIQQQ01. The sequence continues at coordinate 3,654 of CAITEF010000298.1, forward strand.
CCGCGTCGTGCGGATGGCAATGGACCATGGCGCGGGCAAGGTTTATACGAGCCTTATGGATACCGTCACAGCCCTGTTTACCTTCCTCAACGGTCGCTTGGTTGGCAAGGACGCCGCCGGCAACCGCTACTATACCGAGCGCAAGGCGCGAGCCGAAGGCCGCACCAAGCGTTGGGTGGTCTATAAGGGCGAGGCCGACGCCAGCAAGGTGCCACCGGAATGGCACATGTGGCTGCACTACACGGTCGATCAGCCGCTCTCCTCCGAGGGCCGCAAGATCTGGCAGAAGCCGCACCAGCCGAACCACACCGGCAGCGCCGCGCGCTACCAGCCAGTGGCCACCCGATCTGGTGGGGCGGACTATGAGGCATGGACGCCCGGTTCCTGATCATGGCGCAACGCAACGTCTCGGAACTGCTGGCCGGTGCTGTGGTATTGCTGGTGGCCGGTGGGTTTCTCGGTTACGCGGTGACGCATACCGGGCGCAACAACGTGACCGGCACCACGCTGCATGCCAATTTCGAACGAGCGGACGGGCTGGTGTCCGGCGCTGATGTGCGGATTGCAGGTGTCAATGTCGGGCGCATCGTCTCGGCGGACATCGATCCGAAGAGCTATCAGGCGGAAATCACCTTCACCGTGCGGTCCGACGTCAAGATACCGGTCGACAGTTCCGCCGAGGTGGGCTCCGACGGGTTGCTGGGCAGCAAGGTGCTCTCCATCGTGCCGGGCGGCGATGACAAGATGCTCGCCAATGGCGGGCGGGTGCAGATCACCCAATCGGCGGCCAGCCTGGAGCAATTGCTCGGCAAGTTCATCTTCAGCGTGAGCGATCTTTCCTCCAACGTGCAGAAATCGCTGAAGGAAAAGCAGGCCGAGCCGAAATGAGCGGTTCGGTTTGGCCGGGTGCGGATGGCAATCCGATCTCCTGCCGGGAAAAGATCAAGGTCCTGGAGGAAAACCAGATCGAACTCGCCCAGATCATGCGCGACGCGTTCGAGGATGCGATGCTGATCGGCGTGGACGAGGATGCGATGCGCAAGATCCTCTCCGACATGGTGGCGTCGCTGCGCTCGCCGAAAATGGGCGGCGTTTGATGCGCTGGGCGGTTCTGTCGCTGGTCCTGGTCAGCGGGGCGGCATCGGCGCAGTTTCTGCAATTGCCGCCGCCCGGCCAGACCGCAACGCCCCAAGCCGACGCCACCCCAGCTCTGCCGCCCGGTGTGAAGGCGATTCCAGCCCCAGCGTTGGTGCCGGAGAGTTGGCTGCCCAAGGGCGTGGCCGATCTCGCGGGCCTGGACAAGATCACCGCGAGGCTGACGAAATTCTCGGTCATTGTCGGCCAAACTGCGACTTTCGGCACGCTGAAGATTGCTGTGCGCGGCTGCGTGGTGCGCGGCCCGGATCAGCCTGCCGATCAGGCCGCCTATCTCGACATCACCGACACACGACGCGCGGATTTCGGCTTCCATAGCTGGATGCTGCTCTCTGCCCCCGCGGTCGCGATTGTTGAGCACCCGGTCTATGACGTGAAGCTGGTCGGCTGCCGATGAGCGTGGCGATGCCGGAGCATGCCTGCCTGCTGCTTGATCTCGACGGCACGCTGATCGACATCGCGCCGACGCCTGATTCTGTGGTTGTGCCGCCTGATCTGCCAGGTGTGTTGGTGGCATTGCGGGAGCAGCTTGGTGGTGGGCTCGCGGTGATTTCCGGTCGTCCGATTGCGCAGATCGACGCGCTGCTGCCCGGCGTGCCGATGGCGGTGGCGGGCGAGCATGGCTATGCGGTTCGGCATTCGCTGGATGGCTCGGTGGAATGTGCTGCGGCTGAGCCGATTTCGGCGGATTTCCTCGATGCTGCGGCGGCTTTGGTGGCGCGGTATCCGGGCGCTTTGCTGGAACGCAAGGCGCGCGGCTTCGTGCTGCATTATCGCCTCGCCCCCGAGGCTGGCCCGGTGTTCGAGGCGTTTCTGCGGGAGCGTTTGTCCGGTTGGCCTGCGCATCGTCTGGCGTCGGCGCATATGGCCTGGGAGGTCAAACCTTCGGGCATCGACAAGGGCCGGGCGGTGCGGGAGATCTTGGCGCGGGCCCCGTTCGCCGGGCGCGTGCCGGTGTTTGTCGGTGATGATGTGACCGACGAGGACGGCATGGAAGTGGCGCGCGCGATGGGCGGGATGGGGCTGCGGGTGCAGGAGCATTTTGGCGACGCGCGGGGGGTGCGGGCGTGGTTGGCGGGGTTGGTTAGGTAGAACTCCGCGCTGGCGCGAGCGCATTCAGATTCTTAACCATTGTCCGATTCCGTTGTGATATTCTGCGAGCATGGACATGACCGACCCTGACAACCTGATCCTGGTCTATCTGCGGCGGATGGACACGCGCATCGAGCGGCTCGCGGAGGATATGCGTGAGGTGAAGTTGCGGATGACCTCTTTGGAGGTCAGCCTGGCGAACTTCGCCTCAACGGAAGCCAGCCACTACGGGATTGTCTCAGAGCGTCTGGACCGGATGGAAGCGCGGCTGGACAGGGTGGAGCAGCGGTTGGAGTTGCAGTCGGCTTAAGCGGCATCACCCCACCCGAAACCACCCGCTCGCCAGCATATCGTTCTCAATCGCCTCCACCACGGCCGCGCGATCCTCCGTCACCGCCACGACGCGGCGGAAGAATGTCACCGTCCCGCGCCCCCGCGCCAGAAACAGCCCAGCCAAGGCTGAGCCCGCCGCTGAGCGGGGCACGCAGCAGACGCAGCTGATCGCATGCGCCGGGTTGGGTTGCGCTGAGAGACGCACCACCACCTTGCCCTCCGGCGCCTCCAAATCCCCGTCAATCAACAGCGCATCATCCGGCCCGGCATCGTCCAGCGAGCCGAAAACCACCGGCACCCGTGCATCAATGAACATCACAACCCCTAGACATAAGGATATCTTTATACGATATGGGGCGCATGGACGATCTCCTCAATGGTCTGCGCGCCTGTGCCGAACCGACCCGCTTGCGCATTCTGGCGCTGGTGGCGCGGGGCATGTTCTGCGTGATGGAGTTTACCGAAATCCTCGGCCAGTCCCAGCCGCGTCTTTCTCGTCATCTTCGCCTGCTTGGTGAGGCCGGGTTGCTCGAACGTACGCGGGAGGGGGCGAATGTGTGGTTCTCGCTGCCCGATTCCGACACGCTACCGGGCTCGCTGGCCCGTGCCATCCTGGCGCGTCTGCCGGAAGACGACCCTATCCTCGCCGCCGACCGCCGACAGGCGGCGCGTGTTCTGGCCGAGCGCGCCCGTGTTGCGACCGAGAGCTTCCAGAAGCGGGGCGCGGAATGGGATGAGATGAGCGCGCTCGAACTGCCGACCGCGAAGGTCGAAGCGGCACTTCTTGCGCTGCTGCCGGAGAGCATGGGCCGCCTGCTCGATATCGGCACCGGCACTGGCCGATTGCTGGAGCTGTTCTCGCCGCGCATCACCGCTGGTATCGGCGTGGACGCGAGCCGGTCGATGCTGGCGCTGGCCCGCGCCCGCTTGTCGCGGCCGGGGCTGGATCACTGCCTCGTGCGACTGGCGGATATGTATCGTCTGCCGCTGCCCGATGCGGGCTTTGATCACGTCGTGCTGCAAATGGTGCTGCATTACGCCGAAGACCCGGAAGCGGCTCTGCGTGAGGCGGTGCGCGTGTTGAAACCGGGAGGGACGTTGGTGATCATCGATCTCGCGTCGCACAACAACGCCGATGCGATGACGCGTCTGGCGCATCGTTGGCCCGGCTTTGGGGACGATCAGATCGCCACCATGCTGGCCGGTTCTGTCTCCACCCCGAAGGCCACCAATATTCCCGGCCCGCTCGATGTGCGGTTGTGGTCCGCCACCCGCCCCCTGAAGGAACTCGCATGACCCGTCCGTTGATTCTCGATGCCCTGCGCGAGCGTGTTCTGCTGTGCGATGGCGGCATGGGCAGCCGGGTGCAAGCGCTGACGCTGGACGTGGCAAAGGATTACTGGGGGCAGGAAAACTGCACCGAAATCCTCAACCTCTCCCGCCCGGACCTCGTGCGCGACATCCATCGCGGCTATTTCGCCGCCGGTGCCGATATGGTGGAGACCAACACGTTTGGCGGCTCCTCGATCACGTTGGCCGAGTTCGATCTCGGTGACCGGGCGTTTGAAATCAACAAGCTGGCTGGCGAGTTGGCGCGCGAGGCGGCGGACAGCTTTGCCGATGATCGCACGCGCTATGTGATTGGCTCGGTGGGGCCGGGCACCAAGCTGCCGTCCCTCGGAAACATCAAATACGACGATCTGGAAGCGGGTCTCGCCATCCAGGCGCGTGGGCTGATCGCGGGCGGGGTGGATGCAATCCTGATTGAGACCTGTCAGGACACGCTGCAAATCAAAGCCGCCGTCAACGCCGCCAAGCTGGCGCGGCGTGAGGCTGGCACGCAAACGCCGATCTTCGTGCAGGTGACTGTGGAGACCACCGGCACTCTGCTGGTCGGCCCCGATATCGCCGCCGCCGCGACGGTGATCAACGCGCTCGACGTGCCGCTGATGGGGCTGAATTGCGCCACCGGGCCGCAGGAGATGGCCGAGCATGTGCGCTATCTCGCCAACAATTGGCCCGGCCTGATCTCGGTGCAGCCCAATGCCGGGCTGCCCGAACTGGTGGACGGTAAGACGCATTATCCACTCGGTGCCGCCGAGATGGCGAGCTGGGTGGAGAGGTTTGTGGCCGAGGACGGGGTCAATCTGATCGGCGGCTGTTGCGGCACCAATATCGAGCATATCGCGGCCCTTGATGAGATGCTGCGCCGTCGTGGGGGCTTCCGTCCGGCACCTGTGCAGCGTTCGGTGGTGTGGATGCCGTCGGTGGCGTCGCTCTATTCCCAGGTGCCGCTGCGCCAGGAGAATTCGTATTTCTCCATCGGCGAGCGCTGCAACGCCAATGGTTCGAAGAAATGGCGCGAGTTGCAGGAGAAGGGCGATTGGGACGGCTGCGTCTCGATGGGGCGTGAGCAGATCGCTGAGGGCTCGAACAGTCTTGATGTCTGCACCGCCTTCGTGGGCCGTGACGAGATGCGCGAGATGTCGGAAGTCATCACCCGCTTCACCTCGTCGGTGAACTCGCCGCTGGTGATCGACAGCACCGAGACGCCGGTGATCGAGGCCGCGCTCAAGTTGCATGGTGGCAAGCCGATCATCAACTCGATCAATTTCGAGGATGGTGAACACGCGGCCAATGATCGGCTGATTTTGGCGAAGAAGTTCGGTGCGGCGGTGATTGCGCTCACCATCGATGAAGTCGGCATGGCCAAGACCGCCGAGGACAAGCTGCGGATTGCCGCGCGCTTGGTGGATTTCGCCTGCAACAAGCATGGTCTGGCGCAATCCGATCTGATGATCGACCCGCTGACCTTCACCATCGCCACCGGCAATGAGGATGACCGCAAGCTGGGCCAGTGGACGCTGGAAGGGATCAAGATGATCCGCGACCAGTTTCCCGACATTCAGATCATTCTGGGGCTTTCGAATATCAGCTTCGGCCTCAACGCCGCCGCGCGTGCGGTGCTGAACTCGGTGTTCCTCGATCACGCCGTCCGCGCCGGGATGAGCGGTGCGATTGTGCATGTGTCGAAAATCCGCCCGCTGCATCTGATCGCAGCTGAGGAAGTGAAGGTCTGTGAGGATCTGATCTTTGATCGCCGCGAGGAAGGCTACGACCCGCTGCAAAAGCTGTTGGAGATCTTCGCGGATCGCAAACTCGCCGACGCGGTGAAGAAAGTGCGCTCCGAGACCGTCGAAGGTCGCCTGAAGGATCGGATCATCGATGGTGACCGCAAGGGGCTGACCGAGGAACTCGAAGAGGCGCTGCTTGTCCACAAGCCTCTCGACATCATCAACACCATCCTGCTCGACGGGATGAAGGTGGTGGGTGAGTTGTTCGGGGCGGGCAAGATGCAGTTGCCGTTTGTGCTGCAATCCGCCGAGACGATGAAGGCGGCGGTGGCCTATCTTGAGCCGAAGATGGAGCGGGTTGCCGGGCAAGAGAAGGGCACCATCGTGCTCGCCACCGTGAAGGGTGATGTGCACGATATCGGCAAGAACCTTGTCGATATCATCCTGACGAATAACGGTTATCGGGTGGTCAATCTCGGTATCAAGGTGCCGCTGGCGGACATGGTGGCGGCGGTAAAGACCCACAAAGCACATGCGATTGGGATGAGCGGGCTGCTGGTGAAATCCACCGTGGTGATGCGCGAGAATCTCGAAGAGATGTCACGCCAGGGCATTGAGGTGCCGGTGTTGCTCGGCGGTGCGGCGCTGACGCGCAACTATGTCGAAGAGGATTGCACCCAATCTTACGCCTGTGGCCGCGTGGCCTATGCGCGCGATGCGTTTGACGGGCTGCATCTGATGGATCGCGTCACTTCCAACGGGTTTGACGATTATCTGGCGGCGTTGCAGGCCAAGCGTTCGACCACGACGCGCGGCGTGTCGCGCCGTCTCGGTGTGGCGAGTGAGGGGGCGTTCCGGCCGGTTGATGTGAAGGCGGCGCAGGCGCGTCGGCATCGGCTCACCGCGGATCAGAAGGTGATCACCCCGCCATTCTGGGGTGCGCGCACGGTGGAGGCCGACCCGAAGGCGTTGGTGCCGTTCATCAACGAACGCAGCCTGTATCAGTTCCAATGGGGCTTTCGGAAACAGGGCCGCAGCCTGGAGGATTTCCTCGGCTGGGCGCGGCAGGAATTGCGCCCAGTGATGCGGCGCATGCTGGCTTTGTGTGAGGCCGAGGACATTCTGCGTCCTCAGGCGGTCTATGGTTATTGGAAGGCGGCGGGGCAGGGGAATGATCTGATCATCTTCGCCGAAGACGGCCAGACCGAAGTCGCCCGCTTCGCCCTGCCGCGCCAGCCGAAGGACGATGGCGAGTGCATCGCCGATTTCTTCCGCGACGTGGACGATGCCGAGCGCGACGTGATCGGGATGCAGGTGGTTACCGTCGGCCAGAAGGCGAGCGATTTCGCCCGCGTCTGGTTCGAGGAGAACCGCTATCAGGATTATCTCTATCTGCACGGCCTCTCGGTGGAGATGGCCGAGGCGATGGCGGAGATGACGCACAAACGCATCCGCGCCGAGCTTGGCTTCGCTGGTGAGGATGATCGGGATATCGAGAAGATGCTCCAACAGGGCTATCGCGGCAGCCGGTATTCGTTTGGCTATCCTTCGTGCCCGAAGCTGGAGGATCAGGCGATGCTGCTCAATCTGCTCGATGCGAAGCGGATCGGGGTGGATCTCTCCGATGAGTTCCAACTGCATCCGGAGCAATCGACGAGCGCGATTGTGGTGCTGAACAGCCGGGCGAAGTATTTTACGGTGTGAGCACCCTACGGTCGCTTCGCCAAGCCGACCCGATTGGCCAAGGAGCGCGCGAAGAGATATCCAATCAATCCGCAGACCGGCCCTGACAACAGCATCGGCAGCCAACCGATATTCTGGCCGGACATCACCAGCGTCATGCCGACAAACAGCAAGATTCCACCCGCGAGACCGCCGATGACGGCGGTGCGCAGGCCAAGGACGAGAATATCGGCTCTGGTGATCATGAAACGCGTGGCTAAAGCCTCGGTCTTTGTTTGACAACCCCGTGACACCCACCTACACCCCGGGCCCATTGCCGGGAACGTGGACGGTGCCAATGTGCGCCGCGCCCGCTGTTTTGCGTCTCCAAATTTTGGGGCGGGTTAACAGACTACCGGTACACCGACCGAAAAGCCCAGGGTCAAGCCCAAAGGGTCCGGTCATATGTAAAGGAGTCCGCGCATGACCAAGCGCGCAGAGAGTAAGTACAAGATCAATCGCCGCCTTGGCGTGAATCTTTGGGGCCGTCCGAAGTCGCCGATCGCCAAGCGCGAATACGGTCCGGGCCAGCACGGTCAGCGCCGCAAGGGCAAGCCGACCGATTTCGGCATTCAGCTGATGGCGAAGCAGAAGCTGAAGGGCTATTACGGCAATATCGGTGAGAAGGCGTTCCGCAAGTATTATTTCGAGGCCGTGCGCCGCAAGGGCGACACCTCGGAGAACCTGATCGAACTGCTGGAGCGCCGGCTGGATGCGGTGGTCTACCGCATGAAATTCGCCATTACCCCGTTCGCTGCCCGCCAACTGGTGAACCATGGCCATGTGCTGATCAACGGCAAGCGCCTGAACATCCCCAGCTATCAGGTCCGCAATGAA
>CAITEF010000299.1 GCA_903891315.1 uncultured Rhodospirillales bacterium
CAGCTCTGGCGTGCCATCGCGTGTTCGGTGCGGGCTGACAAGCAAGGAGGGATCAGACATGGCTTTGAACAAGCCCTACAACGACATTCCAGGGACGACGATCTTCGACGCGGAGCAATCGCGTCTGGGCTATCATCTCAATCAGTTCTGCATGTCGTTGATGAAGGCCGAGAACCGCGCCCGCTTCAAGGCGGATGAGCGGGCCTATCTCGACGAGTGGGAGCTGACCGAGGAGCAGAAACAGGCCGTGATGGCGCGCGATCTCAATCGTTGCATCGCCGCCGGTGGCAACATTTACTTCCTGGCCAAGATCGGTGCCACCGATGGCCGCAGCTTCCAGCAAATGGCTGGCTCGATGACCGGCATGACCGAAGAGGAATATCGCGACATGATGATCAAGGGCGGTCGCTCGATCGAAGGCAACCGCTATCTCGGCGAGAATGGTGACGCTCAGCCGCATCGCCAGCCGCAAGGCAAAGCTGGCCAGCAGGGGAGCAACTGAGATGGCGCGCATCACCAGCTCCGTCTATTCCTCGCATGTCCCGGCCGTGGGTGCCGCGATTGACCTGGGCAAGACGCACGAACCGTATTGGCAGCCGATCTTCAACGGCTATGCGCCGACCCAGCAATGGGAGAAGGAAAACCCGCCCGACGTGGTCTTCCTGGTCTACAACGACCACGCCACCGCCTTCAGTCTCGACCTGATCCCGACCTTTGCCATCGGCACTGGTTCGAAATATCAGCCGGCCGATGAAGGCTGGGGCCCTCGCCCGGTGCCGACGGTGATCGGCCATCCGGAACTGGCGGCGCATATCTCGCAGTCGGTGATCCAGGACGATTTCGACCTCACCATCGTCAACAAGATGGATGTCGATCACGGCCTTTCCGTGCCGATGAACCTGATGTTCGGCAGCCCGAATGCGTGGCCGTGCCCGGTGATCCCGTTCGCGGTGAACGTGGTGCAGTATCCGGTGCCGTCTGGCCGTCGCTGCCTCAATCTGGGCAAGGCGATCCGCAAGGCAATCGAGAGCTTCGACAAGGACCTCAACGTGCAGATCTGGGGCACCGGCGGCATGAGCCATCAGCTCCAGGGGCCGCGAGCCGGTCTGATCAACAAGGAGTGGGACAACAAGTTCCTTGACCGTTTGATCGCCGATCCCGAGGGGCTGGCCGATATGTCGCACATGGAATATGTGCGCGAGGCAGGCTCGGAAGGCATTGAGCTGGTCATGTGGCTGATCGCACGCGGTGCGATGAGCGACCTCAACGGCGGCAAGGCGCCGACGGTGCGGCACCGCTTCTACCACGTGCCGGCATCGAACACCGCCATCGGCCACCTGGTGCTCGACAACAACTGACGCAAAAGCGCCTCCATGTGCCGTTTAACACCTGGAGGCGCTGCGTTTTGTTTCATCAGATGGACCCTTTATTGATTCGACGCCCACCCCCCCACCGGTGATTTGCCGGGCGGGCGTGAATGCGATCATCATGTCGCCAATCGGCAGTTGACGTGTCAGCCTGGGGGAAATTCAGATGAGAAGACTATGCGGGATTGCAGTGGCCATCGCCTTGTTGTGGCACGCAATTCCGGCATCCGCCGCACCCGACCCGGCCTTGGTTGCAGCGGCAGAGGCGGAAGGCAAGCTGGTCGTCTACAGCTGCGATCCGAGCGAGACTCCGCTCTACGTCAAGGCGTTCGGCGCGAAATATCCCAAGATCAAGGTAACCTCGTATCTGGCGGGCTGCTGGCAGGTCTATAACCGCCATGCCAACGAGCATGGGGCAGGGCGCACGGTTGGCAGCGTGATCATGTCGATCGATGACGTGCTGACCAAGATGCAAGCGGACGGGCTGCTCGACAGCTACGTCTCGCCGGAGGTGCAGAACTTCCCGGATTTTGTGCATCCGCCCGGCCAGGTGTTCACCTATCTGAAATTCCAGATGCTGGGTCTGGTTGCCAACACCGACCTCGCACGCGGCGTGAAGATGCCGCAGGACTGGCAAGATTTCGCGCATCCGCTGCCGGAATGGGCCAATCAGATGACCTATTACGACCCGCGCACGTCCTCGGCGGCGATGCAGACACTGGCGACGCTCTATCAGAATTTTGGGCCGGCGGAGACGACGGCAATCTACAAGGGCCTGCATGACAGCGGGGCCGATCTGGCGGCGACCACCTCGGCGGGGCTGGCCAAGCTGCTGACCGGTGAGCGGCCGATCATGTTCTATCTGCTCAGCAACCACTACACGGCCGCCTTGGAGAAGGGCGCGCCGCTCTCCTTCACGGTTCCGACTTCCGGGGCGATTGTGATCAAGGTGGGAACGGCGGTGCTGAAGGATGCGCCGCAGCCAAATGCAGCCAAGCTGTTCACCGAGTTCATGCTCAGTGACGAGCAAAGCGAAATCCGCAAGCATGGCGAATACGCGCTGCGGAAGGGCATTGCGCCGCCGGACAAGATGCCGCCGCTGGAGAGCACCAAGCTGCTCCCGTTCGACCCAGCGGCGGCGACTGCCAAACAGGCGGAAATGATGGCGCTTTGGAAGTCTGCGGTCGGGGTGCAGTAGCCGAGATGCGCGTCTCCATTCGCGGCCTGCGCAAATCGTTCGATGCGACACATGTGATTGAATCACTGTCGATGGAATTCACCGAGGATCGGATCTCAGTGCTGCTGGGGGCGAGCGGTTGCGGGAAAACGACGCTGCTGCGCTGCATCGCAGGGCTGGAGACGCCGGATGGCGGAGACATCCATCTGGGCGAGCGTGCGGTGTTCCGCGCCGATCCGCCGCTCGATCTGCCGCCGGAGCAGCGTGATATCGGCATGGTGTTCCAGTCCTACGCAGTCTGGCCACACCTGACTGTGTTCGAGAATGTCGCGGTCCCGTTGCAGGCGCGACGGGTGGATCGGGCGACGACTGCCAAACGGGTCTCGACCGCGCTGGAGGCCGTCGGCCTTGGCGCGTTTGCGGATCGCAGTGCGACGAAATTGTCCGGCGGCCAACAACAACGCCTTGCTCTGGCACGGTGCATTGTGGCGCAGAGCAGGCTGATCCTGCTCGATGAGCCGCTCTCCAATCTTGATGCCGGGCTGCGCGTGCAGATGCGCAGCGAATTGCGTGCGTTGCAGCGTTCGCTGGGCATGACGATGATCCTGGTCACGCATGATCAGGAAGAGGCGCTGTCGCTCGCCGACGAGGTGCATCTGCTGGATCATGGCCGATTGGTGCAGTCGGGCGCACCGCGGGATTTGTATCACCGGCCGCAGAGCCGGTTCTGTGCGGCGTTTTTGGGCAATGCCGATTTCATCCCGGTGCGCGGATGGAAGGCGGATGCGGATGGGCTGGCGCTAGAGTGCGATCATCAGATCACGTTGCGAGCCCCAATCGGCACAGCTCCCCCGACCGACGGCAAGTTCTTGGCGGTGATCCGCCCGGAGGCGTGGAGTGTATCCGCGCGCCATTCCGGTGACGGATTTCCGGGCACGGTTATCGAGAGCAGCTTCCTGGGCGGGCGCACGCAAATTCGGCTCGACAGCAAGCTTGGGCAGATCACCGCCTTGGCGGACGCCGAGTTGTCGCCGGGTGACGCTCTCTGGGTGCGCGCGTGGTTGGGCCAGGTGCATTTCATCGCCGATATGCCAACATGAGGAGCCGTTTTTCCTGGCGCTCCACGCTCGGTATCGGCGGCTTGCTGCTGCTGATTATGCCGCTCATGGTCATCCCACTCGGGCTGATCCTGGCGCAGGCGTTTCTGGTCGATGGCAAGCTGAGCTTCGGCAATGTCACGCAGGTGATGGGCTCGCTCAGTTATTGGGGCAGTCTGGCGAATACGGTGATGATTTCGCTGGGTGCCACAGCGGTGGCGAGTGTGCTTGGCGTGCCGCTGGCTTGGTTGTTCGCGCGATCTGATCTGGCCGGGCGCGTCTGGCTGGAACGGCTGGCGGAATTGCCGATGTTCATTCCACCTTTCGTGGGTGCCGTGGCCTGGACGCTGCTGGGGGCCCCCCGTATCGGCATTGCCAATCTGATACTGCGCAAGCTGGGAGTGCCCGAATTCATCGACGTCTACACAATGCGCGGGATGATCTGGGTGATGGGGCTGTACCTCGCCCCCTACGTGATCATGATCGTGGCGAGTGCCTTGCGCAGCCTGGATCCGAGCCTGGAAGAGGCTGGGCAGATGTCTGGCCTGACACGGATCGGCACTGCGCGGCGGATCACGCTCGCACTGGTGCGGCCCGCGATCTCGTCGAGTGCGGTGTTGTGCTTCTCGATTTCTATCGGCTTGTTCGGAACCCCGGTCGTGCTGGGGTGGACGCGACAAATTCTGGTCGTCACCGCACGGATCTGGATGTCCTCGCAGGCGGTGCCGCCGGATTTCGGCGTGATGGCAGTCCTTGCCGTCTATCTGATGACCCTTTCTGCCCTCTCGCTCTGGCTGCAACAACGCCTGTTGCGCGGACGCTCCTACACCACCGTCACCGGCAAGGGGTTCCGCGCCCGACGGCTGAAATTGGGGCGGCTCGGCGCGCCTGCTTTGGCGCTGGTGATTGTCTATCTGATCCTCTCGGTTGCCGCCCCGATTGCGGTGCTCGCGGCGGCGGCGCTCTCGACCTACACATGGTCCGGCGTGTTCAGCCTCAAGACGGCGCAGGAGATTCTGGACTCCGACGACACTTGGTACACGCTGCGCAATTCGGTGTGGATTTCGGTGGTCGCTGCGACGCTGGCCTCGATGCTGGGTCTGGCGGTCGCGTGGCTGCGACAGCGCAGCAAAATCCGCGGCCGGGCGTTGATCGAGGCACTCGTGCTGTTGCCGGTCTCGGTGCCGGGCATCGCATTCGGCGTCGGTGTGATGCTGGTCTGGATCAAGGTGCCATTGCCAGTCTACGGCACCGCGTTGATCCTGATCTTCGCCTTGGCCGGGCGGTTTTCCGCCTATTCGGTGCGGGCGGTGTCGGCCAATCTGATGCAGGTGCATCCGGAGTTGGAAGAGGCCGGACGGATCGCGGGGCTGGGCCGCTTCGCCACCTTCCGCCGCATCACGCTGCCGCTGGTGATGCCGGGGATCATCGCGGGATGGGTGCTGTTGTTCAGCTTCTTCATCACCGAATTGTCGATGGTGATCCTGCTCTACACCACCGAAAGCCGCACCTTCTCGGTGCTGTCTTTCGAGACCTGGAACACCGGATTCTTCTCCGAACTCGCCGCCCTGTCGCTGATCCAGCTCGCCATCGGGATGAGCGTGGCGCTGGGCGCGCGGGTACTCATGCGATCGGGCTTCAATGCCGAAACTTCAAGCACATAAGACTGGAGCGCCACATGTCACGCCTGTTTCAACGCATCGCCGACGACCAACTCAGCCTCGGCGTCTGGATCAAGGGCGGGCCGCATCTGGTGCAATCGCTGGTCAAGGCCGGGTTCGATTTCGTGCGGCCGGACATGATGTTCTCCTCCATCGATTGGAAGGAACTCGACCACATATTGCGCACCTGTCAGGCGACAGGGCTGACCTGCTGGACGCGGATTCCTTCCAATCCTTGGCTGGGCGGCAGCGAGCAGATGCAGGTGACGGTGGATGCGCAGCGCGCCTTCAGCCTCGGCGTGCCGGTGGTGCAGGTGTCGGTCTCGTCAGCGGCGCAGGTGCGGGCGCTGGTTGAGGTGGCGAAGGATTGGCATCGCTCGGGGCAGGGCGAATATCCGAACTCGGACAACAGCTTCAAATCGCAGGGCAAGCGGGTGGTGGAAGAGACGCTGCTGATGCCGGCCATCGAAAGCCGCACCGCCATCGACGAGATAGACGAGATTCTCGACACCGAGGGGCTGCGTGGCGTGATGATCTCCTGCACCGATTTCAGCAAGGAACTTGGCTACCCGTTCCAATATGATCACCCGGAAGTTTGGAAGGCGATTGACCACATCACCAACAAAGCGCGCGCCCGCAACCTCGTGGTCGCCGCCAATACCGGCTACGATTTCCACACGCCGGAGCGCATCCTGGGCCGCGTGCAGGCACTGTCCGATCATGGTGTGCGCGCGGTGATGATCCAAGGGGCGGAATTCCTGCTGGAGACCTATTCGCGGCGGCTGATCACCGATATCCGCGCCGAAGTGAAGTGAGCCGTGACTGAGGAAACGAACATGTCTGAACCAAAAATCGAATCCCGCAAATTCGTCGAAGGCATTGGCGGCAGGCTCGCCGCCTCGAAGTCGCAGAGCTATGCCCGCGCGGTGTTGGAGATCGAGGGGCGCAACAATCCTTATATCGGTCGCTACATGTTGGCGGGCGATCTAGCCTGTGTGCTGAGCGCGCATGAACTCGGCATTACGCCGACGCCGGATGCGAAGGCACTGGCGAAATGCCTCGCCGATCTGCTGCCGCGTGCGGAGGAGATGGGACGGGCGCATTCCATCGGCGACATCGTGGTGTCGCGCGAATTGTGGGTGGTTGAGGCTGTCGGCCAGGATGCGGGGGCGTGGCTGCATGTCGGGCGCAACCGGGCGGAGAGCCTGCGTGGCTCGCTGCCGCGGATGTTCTTCCGTGACGCGCTGCATCGCGAGCATCTGGCGTTGCAGCGGCTGGTGCGGGTTCTGCTGGCGAAGGCGGAGCCGAACATGTCAGCGATTGCACCGTTCTATCATCATCTGCAGCACGCCGGGCGCACCTCGCTGGGCGAATATCTGCTCTCCTGGGCGGCGAGTTTTGCCAAGCATTTCGACAGGCTGGAACAGGCCGATGACCGGCTTGATCTCGCCCCGCCGCCGAATTGCGGGCGTGAGATCGTGGTGGAGTTGATCAACCGCGTCGGCCACCGACTGGGCTTCTCCAAGGTGGGTAAGATTTGGCAGGAGCTGTTCATCACCGAGGAGCATTTCTCCGAACCGTTCTTCGTGCTGGCGCAGATTGCGGTGGGGCTGGGGCGGCTGGCCGAGGATTTGCGGTTGTTCATGACCTCCGAATTCGCCTTCTTCGAACTCGCCGACGCGCATGCCTCCGGCAGCAGCGGGCGACCGCAGAAGAAGAACCCGTTTGGGCTGCAGGCGGTGATCAGCGGGGCGACCATCGGTGCCGGACGGCTGGCGAGCCAGTTCGCCGCCAATATCACCGTCTCCGAGGAGGCGGATTCGACCTATCACGCCTATCACCTCTACGAATTCTCCCGCGATGTCGCGGCCTGGACCGAGTTCATGGCCGATGTGATCGAACAGGGTGAGTTCAAGCTCGACGAATTGGACGTGAAATCCCGCATGGGATTTGCCGGTGCGCGCGAGGCGCTGGACGTTCTGGTCTACGAACACGCCGTGCCCTACCGATTTGCCCATCGTGTCTGCGGTGAATTGGTGCGGCTTGGCACTGACGGGCTGCCGCATGCCGAAGTGGTGGCGAAAGTTGCCGAGCGTCTCGCGGCGTATCCAGCGATTGATTGCGATCGACTGGTGCGGATTGCCACCGGGGAGGCGACGGACGCGATCCTGCTCAACGTTCGGGCGTTTGAGGCGGTGCACAAGGAACTCACGGAACAGCTCGACGCCATTGAGCGTGCGCCGAGGCCGAACCATGCGGAGGATGCGATCAATGCTCTGCTCGCCGAAGCCCATGCGCTGGCCAATGCGTAGGCTGTTCGTCCTTCTGGGGGCGATACTGCTCGCTGCACCATCCTGGGCGCAGGCACCGGCCGATCCGAAACTCGCCGCGTCCTGGGCGTTCATGCAGGCCCAGATGCCGGGCGTGCCCGCCAGCCTGTTGGAGGCGGCGTGCAAGGAAGGCAGCGTGATGATCTATCACGGCACCTGGATCGACGCGCAGGAAGCGCAAATGGCGAAGTTCCGCGAGCGGTTTCCCTGCGTGACGATGGAGACTTTCAGCGCCGACACCGGCCAGCGTCAGGAGCGCTGGAT
Source organism: uncultured Rhodospirillales bacterium (assembly GCA_903891315.1). Classification (GTDB taxonomy): domain Bacteria; phylum Pseudomonadota; class Alphaproteobacteria; order Acetobacterales; family Acetobacteraceae; genus CAIQQQ01. The sequence continues at coordinate 7,897 of CAITEF010000299.1, forward strand.
GGCGGAAGTGCGGGCTGGGCGCAACATCGCCGATATCGTCCAAGACAGCGATCCCGGCTTTCTTGACCGTGAATCGGGCACGGGCGATTTGATGCAGTATCAAATCAGCAACGACGCCAAGTTCGACGCGACCGCCAAGAAGCAGGGCTATTGGTATGCGCTGCGGGTGGCGTTGGTGGGCATCGCCTGGAACACCGATCTGGTCAGTGACGAGGAAGCCAAGAAACTCACCAACTGGCAGGGCATCACCGACCCGATCTGGAAGGGACGCGGGGCGGTGGTCGATCCCTCCGCGGGCGGCGTGGCGTATCTTCCCTGGTATGTCTGGACGAAGAATTATGGGCCGGATTTCCTCTCCAAGATCGGTGCGCTCAAGCCGCGGGTGATCGCGGCCGTGGTGCCCGCCGCCGCCTCGCTGGCCTCGGGCGACATCGCGGTGTTGTTCAATGCGAGCGAAACCGGGTTGCTGCCGCTGCTCGACAAGGGAGCGCCGATCCGCTGGTCGCTGCCGGAGCCGGGAATCGGGCCGATGACGGGACAGGCGATTGCCGCGCGCGCGCCGCATCCGAACGCGGCGCGGCTGTATCAGGAATATGCGTTCACCACCGAGGGCTACGGCATCTGGCAGAAACTTGGCGGCGCGCCTGCACGTTCGGACGTGAAGGATCAGCGCGATGTGGCGAAGGAATCCTGGTACAAGACGCCCGCGAATTTCTTCCCCTATGACCGCGCCGACGCCTCGGCCTCGGTGCAATCGGTGACGGATACCTACACCAAGCTGGTCAAGAACGCGGCGGCGGCGAAGGGGCCGTGAGAGGGGTGAGTTCCCTCACACTGGCGCTGGTTCTGCCTCTGCTGGTGCTGATTGTGCTGCCGATTGCGATGGTGTTTTACGGCTCGCTGCTCTCCGCCCCGCCCGGTGCGGCTGAGGCGGTGTTGACGTTGGAGAATTGGCAGACTGTCTATCTCTCCGCGCCCTATCTCGCAGCATTGGCAAACACGGTGCTGCTCGGTCTGGTCTCGGCGGCGTTGTCGCTGCTGGTGGGTGGCGCGCTCGCCTGGATCATTGCGCGCACCGACATGCCCGGACGCCGCAGCCTTGCCTTGTTGCTGCTGTTGCCGATGATGATCTCGGGGTTGGTCACCACTCTGGCTTGGATCGCGCTCGCCGCCCCGAATGCCGGGTTCATCAATGTCTGGGTGCGTGGCTGGTCGGGGATCCGGACGCTGCTGAATATTTACTCCTTCGGCGGCATCGTGTTGGTGCATGTGCTGCATTACGGCTCGTTCGCCTTCCTCGCACTGTTCGCGGCCCTGCGTTCGATTGACGGGGCAATGGAGGAGGCCTCGGCGATGGTGGGCGCGGGCAGGCTGCGCACCGCGTTGAGCATCACACTGCCGCTGATCACGCCGACACTCGCGACCGCCTTCCTGATGATCTTCGTCTTCGTTGCCGAGAATTTCCCGGTGCCGACCTTGCTTGGCTCACCGGTCGGCTTCCAGACGCTGCCGTCGCTGATCTACCAGAACATGGCGGTGACACCCGCGCATCCGACCCTGGCCGCTGCGTCCGGCACCGTGCTGCTGTGGATTGCGCTGATTGGCACAATTTTGCAGCAGCGTGTCAGCCGCCAGGAGAAGCGGTTTGTCACGGTGTCCGGCAAGGGCAGCCGCCCGCCGATGATGGCGCTTGGGCGCTGGCGCTATGTCTGCCTTGGCTTTGTGCTGGTGTTTCTGTTGCTCGCGGTGGTGCTGCCCTATCTGGCGCTGCTGCTGGGCTCGTTCATGAATTTCCTGACGCCGAACCTGAAGCCCTCGGTGTTCACCTGGGCGAATTATCGCACGCTGTGGACCGGGGATGCCTGGGCGGCGGCGGTGAATTCGTTGTTGCTCTCGGGCGGCGGCGGGTTGGTGCTGACGGCGGTTTACGTGCTGATCAGTTCACGCTTGGCCGAACTTGGCAGCAACTGGCGCAGAGCCTCCGATTTCATCTCGATCATTCCGAGCGCGATCCCGGCGCTGGTGCTCGGCATGGGGCTGATCTGGACCTTCGTGGGGCTGCCTTTGCCGATTTACGGCACAATGGGAATTCTGATCATCGCCTATTTCCTACGCAATCTGGGCACCGGCGTGCGCCATGCCAACAACGCGTTTGCGCAGATTTCCGGCGATCTCGCCGAGGCCGCGCGGATCAATGGCGCGACACGGCTGCAAGCGCTGCGCGACATCGTGCTGCCGATTGCGCGGCCTGCGATGCTGTCGCTGTGGACGACATTGTTCATCTTCATCTTCATGGAGGTGAGCGCGACAATCCTGCTCTACGCGCCCTCGACGCGCACGTTGCCGACTGTGCTGTGGAACCACATGGCCTCGGGCTCGCAGCCGCGCGCGTTCGCGATTGCGGTGGCGCAGGCGAGCTTGATCTTCGCCATTCTGTTCATCACCGACCGCAGGCTGGGCACGCTGCGGTCGAATTTCGAACGGGTGGGGTGATAAAAGGGCGGCGTTCGACTCTTCATCGCCATTGCGAGGAGCGCAGCGACGTCGCAATCCATAGAGGTCGTAGCGAACTCTCTTTGCCCTCGATGGATCGCGACGCTGCGCTCGCGATGACGGTTTGGTGTGGCAACGACACCGGGCATCAAACGCCACTGCTGTTATTGGTCAGCGCGCCATCTGGATCAGGTCAGCGCGCCGATCCCCAGGCGCGCGCCGAGTTTGTTCAACACGGCTTGCAGTTCCAGCACCATCGGCACGCCGTTCTGCGTCCGGTCAGCAACCCGCTTGGCCCGTTCGTCGCCGGGCAGGCGAATTGCGGTGATTCCGGGCAGCAGAGCCGAGTCCCGCAATTCCTGCACATGCGCCTGCGCCATCGCCGCGAAGATCGCAGGATCGATGAAACGGGCGATGTCGAGGGCGATGACGAATTGGCCGGTGTTGGACAATGTCGTGTCGTCGGCGTTGAAATCGACCACAGCGCGGCCCACGCCCGCGCCGTTCAGCGTGCCCGCGAGAAGGCCGAGCATCAACGCTAGCCCTGCGCCCTTGTAGCCGCCAATCGGCAGCAAGACGCCGTCCTTGCTGCGGGTGTGGTCGGTGAGGTCTGACCCATCCTTGCGGTCGATCACCCAGCCGGGCTGGAAATCCTTCCCCTGCAGCACATGGTTCTTGATCGTGCCGTACGAGACGACGGTGGTGGCGATGTCGAGGACCAGCGGCGTGTCGGTCCCGGTCGGGATCGCGATCGCCAGCGGGTTGGTGCCGAGCAGCAGATCGGTGCCGCCCCAGGGCGCCATGTGATTGGCGCTGGCGACGGCGGAATAGAGCCCGATCATCCCCGCCTGCATCGGCATTGCAGCATAGAGCGAGGCAGGGCCTGCGTGATTTGAGCGGCGCACGCCGACCCAGCCCACGCCGGATTCCTTGGCAAGTTCGATTGCGGTCTCGCAGGCACGCGACATCACCAGATGACCCATGCCGTTATCGCCATCGACCAAAGCCGTCGCGGCGGCGGTGCGGTTGACGGTGATATTCGGCGTTTTGTTCACCCCGCCCGCCTCGATCCGACGGACATATTGCGGCAGGCGGAAGATGCCATGCGCGTCGGCACCGATCAGGTCGGCCTCGGTCATCAGATCGGCGACCACGGTCGCGTCTGCGTCAGGGAGACCGGCGGCGATGAAGGCGCGGGCGATGAAGCGGCGCAGATCGCTCGCGGCGATCCGGTCACTCATGAATATTCGCCGCCTTGATCAGCGCCGCCATGGCAACATAGTCCTTGTCGATTTGCGCGCCGAGTTCCTCGGGACTGCTTCCCACCGGAGCATCGCCGAATTCCACCAGTTTTTGGTTCACGTCTGGGTCTGCAATCGCCTTCTTGATCGCCGCGTTAAGCTTGTCGATCACCGGGCGCGGCGTGCCAGAAGGGGCCAGCATGGCGGCCCAGGTGGAGAATTCGAAGCCTTTCACGCCCTGCTCGTCCACCGTCTGCACTTTGGGCAGCGAGGGCAGGCGCTGGAGTTCGGTGATGCCGAGGATTTTTACCTGCCCTGTCTCGTACATCTTCACCGGGGCGGGCAGGGCGATGAACATCGCCTGAACATGTCCGGAGATCACATCCGTGTAGGCCTGGATCACGCCGCGATATGGCACATGGGTCAATTGCGTGCCGGTGGCGCGCATGAACATCTCCATGGCGATCTGCTGGGCACTGCCGACGCCACCGGAGCCGTAATCCAGGCCCGGATGCGCCTTCACATAGGCGATGAACTCTTGAACATTGTTCACCGGCAGCGCCGGATTGACGACCAACACCCAGCGCAATTTGGCCAGCAGGCTGATCGGCACGAAATCCTTGCGTGGATCATAGCCTGAATCGGCATGCATGTTCGGCAGCACGGTCAGTATGGCGTCATTGACCGCCATGATGGTGTAGCCATCCGGTGCCGATTTCGCCCCGGCCCGCATGCCGAGCAGCCCGGCAGCCCCCGGCTGATTGTCGACATAAAAGCTCTGCCCGAGATCTTGGCTCAACCGGTCGGCGATCAACCGCGCCACCACATCCACCGCCGAGGCGGCGGCGAGCGGTTCGATGATGTGAACCTGGCGGGACGGATAGGGCTGTTGGGCCGTCGCGGTGCCGCCTGCGACAAGCGTGAACAGGCTGATCAATGCAGCCGCGATGCGAGAAGTCAGCGACAAGGCAATATCCCCCGGTTCAAACCGCCGTCTTGAGCAGGCGTGCGGCGTTCTCGCCGAGGATGGCGATCTTTTGCGCATCGCTCAATGTCTTCGTGGACAACACGTGATCCACCGGGTTCTGTTCCCACGGAATCGGGTGGTCGGTGCCGATCACAACCTGTCCGGCGCCGACATTGTCCACCAGATGCTGCAGATTGGACGCGGTGAACACCAGGGCGTCGAAATAGATCTGTTTGACGTATTCGCTGGGCTGCTTCTTCAGCACCACATTCGGGTTGCAGTTCTGCGGCGAGACGAAGCAGGCATGATCGCCGCGATCCGGGAACAGGCCGAGATAGCCGCCGCCATGGGCTGCGAGGACTTTGAGCTTCGGGAAGCGGTCCAGCACGCCCTCGAAGATGAAATGCTCCAGGCAGATCGTGGTGTCGAGCGGATTGCCGATGGTGTTGGACAGCCAGCCATTCCCGGCGAAGCGCTTGGCCATCGCGGGGTCGGAGATCGGGTGGATGAAGATCACCGCGCCCAGCGCCTCGGCCTTGGCCCACACCTTGTCGAATTGCGGATCGGCGAAGGACAGGCCGTTCATCGAGGAGCCGATGGCCGCCCCTGCGAGCTTTTTGTTGCGCACGGCGTCGTCGAGTTGTGCGACAGCGAGATCGGGGAACTGCATGGTCAGCGAGGCGAAAGCCTGCAGCCGGTCGGGATGGGCGGCGTGCAGGGCGGCGAAATGGGCGTTGTTGAGATCGACGATCTTCACCGCCGTCTCTTGGTCTTTGGCATACCAGAATGGGTTGACCGAAAGGACCTCCATGTCGATGCCCATTGCGTCCATCTCGGCGAAACGTCCGCGCAGCACCTCGTCCTGTGCCAGGAAATGCTGTGGCACGCCCTTGACCGGCGGCAGGACCTTCTTGGCGTCCTCGCCCATCAGGTCGATGGCGTCCTGGAAGTAGCAATGCGAGTGGGTGTCCACAGTGCGCACTTTTTTGCCGCCAACCGAGATCGGCAGGCGCATAGCGGTGGCGGCGCGGGCTGAGGTCGGGCGCATCGAGCAACCACAGAACCCCAGCCCGCCCATGGCCGCCGCGAGAAAATTCCGACGCGAAGCCATGGCCTCCCCTCCTCCTGTGTTCGGCACTTTTGCCGTTCTCTCGTTGGGCTGCCCCCCGGCAGCCAAGTTCCATGCTTGCCAAGTCACGGCTTGACAGCAATGGCCCCCAGAGCCACGGTAAACGAACGTTCGTATCAGTCAAGGCGGTCTCGTTATGTCGGAACTCGACGGTGCGCTTGAGCCGGGGAGTGAGGCCGCACCGGCGCGTTCGGTGCGCGAGCGGTTGATCATGGCGGGCGAGCAATTGTTTGCCGAGCATGGTTGGAACGGGGTCTCGATCCGCACCATCGCGGCGGCGGCGGGTGTGTCGCTGGCGGCCCTGAATTATCATTTCGGCGTCAAGGAACATATGCTGGCCGAGATTTTCGCCGCCCGCGCGCGCCCGATTGCCGAGGCGCGCGTAAGGCGACTGGATGAGTTGGAGGCAAGCGGCGGCGTCATGCTGGAGCAGGTGCTTGATGCGTTTCTGCGCCCGGCGTTCAGCGCCGATGTCGGCGGACGCATCTTCGCCCGATTGCGGGCGCGGCTCGGGACCGAGCATGAGGCGTTCAGTCGTCGCATTCTGTCCGACGCGTTCGATGAATCGAGCAAACGCTACGTGACGGCCCTGGCGCGGCTGTTGCCGGAATTGCCGGAGGCCGAGTTGGCGTGGCGCTTCCATTTCATGCTGGGCACGATGGTCTACACCATGGCCGATTCCGGTCGCATCCAGGCGTTGACCAACGGGGCCTGTGATCCCGGCGAAGTCGAGACAGCGCTCTCGCGTCTCGTCCCCTTTTTGGCAGCAGGCTTCCGGGCCGCGCTGCCTCCCACCTGACCGACGATTTTTCTGGAGGAAACCATGGACCACGTCACATCGCCAAAGCCCACTTTCGTCAACCGCGCCACACTTGATGCGGCCGCTGCCCGGCTGAAGAATTGGGGCAAATGGGGCCCGGACGACAATGTCGGCACGCTCAACTACACCACGCCGGAAGACATCGTCCGCGCCGCCCAACTGGTGCAGAAGGGCCAGGTGATCTCGCTGGCGCTCGACTACAACAAGGACGGCCCGCAGGGCGGCAAGACGAAATTCCCGCCGGTGGGGCGGTTCAACCCGGTGCACACCATGCTGCGCTCGGGCTCTGACGCTTGGTCCGGCACGCTCGACAAGCGCGGTATCCGCTCGGCGGACGACATGGTGCTATTCCCGCTGCAGGCTGGCACGCATTGGGACGGAATGGGGCATATCTTCTACGATAACCACATGTGGAACGGCTATGATTGCCGCGAAGTGTCGAGCTTCGGTGCCGCCAAGTGCGGCATTCAGCACACCAAGGAGAAGATGGTCGGTCGCGGTGTGCTGATCGACGTGGCGAAGCATCTTGGCGTGGAGTGGCTGGAAGACGGGTTTGCGATCACCAATGATCTGCTGGACGCCACGCTGAAATCGCAGAATGTCACGGTTGGTCGCGGCGATCACATCCTGCTGCGCACCGGCCAGATGGAAAAATGCCTCAAGGCCGGTTCATGGGACGGCTATCCGGGCGGCGACGCGCCAGGGCTGGATTTCGAGACGCTGGATTGGCTGCAGGCGCATCAGATCGCGGCGATTGCGACCGACACTTGGGGTGTGGAAGTGCGTCCGAATCATTCGGAGGGCATCAATCAGCCCTGGCACTGGATCTGTATCCCGATCATGGGGCTGACGATGGGCGAGATCTTCAAGCTCGACGTGCTGAGCACTGAGTGCGCGGCGGATGGGCGTTACGATTTTATGTTCATTGCCCCTGCCTTGCCGATCACCGGTGCGGTAGGCTCGCCGGTAAACCCGATTGCGATCCGTTAACGCGTTGTAAATCGTAGGGCGGACCAGCGCAGCCCGCCGTCTTGCCATAGGCTGGGCAGCGGCGGACTGCGCCGCGCTGGTCCGCCCTACGAGGATTGGGAGGGGAATTGATGATGACCACGATCTCGCGCCGCACTGCACTCGGCATCGGTGTCGCGCTCACCCTCCCGCAAGCCGCGAGAGCCGCTGGGTACACTGACCGCGTCGTCAAGATCGTTACCGGCTTCGCTCCAGGCGGACCGGCGGACGTGATTGCCCGGGTGATCGCGGCCCATCTCGGCGAGAGGCTGGGCAACAGCTTCATTGTGGAAAACCATCCGGGGGCGGCAGGCAATATCGGCACGAATTTCGTTGCCCGCGCGGCACCGGATGGCACGACGTTGCTGGTGCACACCTCGGCTCTGGTGATCAATCCGAGCCTTTATAAGAAAGTGCCCTACGACGTTGTGCGTGACCTGACGCCTCTGGTGGAGTTGGCGACGACGCCGAATATCTTCTTCACCAATCCGGCGACCGGCATCAAATCGATTGCCGATCTGGTGGCGCGCGCCAAGGCCGACCCAAACGCGATCAGCTTCGCTTCCGCCGGGATCGGCACGCCGCCGCATTTGTCCGGTGAGATGCTGAAGCTGCGCGCGGGCGTTCAGATGACGCACGTTCCCTATCCGGGTGGCGGTCCCTGCGTGCAGGCGGTGTTGCAGAACACGACCACCATCGGCTGCAACGCGATGCCGCCGACCGTGCCGCTGATCGCATCGGGCCAATTGGTGCCGTTGGCGGTGACGTGGCGGACGCGCTGGCCGAGCCTGCCCAATGTGCCGACGATGTTGGAACTCGGCTATCCGGAGTTCGTCACCGACACGTTCTTCGCCTTCATGGGTCCGGCCAATCTGCCCAAGCCGATCCAGAGCACATTAGCCGACACCACGATTGCCATCCTCAAAGACCCGGCGGTGGGCAAGTTGTTGCTCGATGAGGGCTATCAGGTGTTGGCCAATGGGCCGGACGGGATGGCGCGGCGGATTGCCGTCGAGGTGCCGATGTGGCGCGATCTGATCGAAAAATCCGGGTTGGAGAAGGTGTAGTTTCGCCAACGAGATGATGAAATAGGATGAACAGAAAGCGGCCCAACCAGAGCCAGGAGAATGTTCATGATTGGTAATTTCACACGCCGCGAAGCCTTGCTGACTGCTGCTGGGCTGATTGTCGTCCGGTCGGCCCGAGCAGCGGGCTATCCGGAACGCCCGGTGAAGATCGTCGTGCCGTTCGCGCCCGGTGGGCCGTCCGACATCATGGCGCGGGTGATGGCGGGCTATCTCTCAAGCCGCACCGGTGGCTCGTTCGTGGTGGAGAACCATGGCGGGGCGGGTGGAAATATCGGCGCTGGGGTTGCAGCGCGGGCGACGCCTGATGGCTACACGCTGCTGATCCACTCCTCGCCGCTGGTGGTCAATCCGAGCCTTTATAAAAAAGTGCCCTACGACATCACCAAGGATTTCGCCCCGTTGGTGGAACTTGGCACCTCGCCCAACGTGTTCGTTGCCAACCCGGCTTTCGGGATCAAATCCATCGCCGATCTGGTGGCGCGGGCGAAGGCGGACCCGAAATCGATCAGTTACGCGTCGGGGGGTATCGGCACGCCCGCCCATCTGTCCGGTGAGTTACTCAAGCTCAAAGAGGGCATTGAGATGACCCATGTGCCCTATGCCAGCGGTGGTCTGGGGATGCAGGCTGTGTTGCAGAACACCACTCCGGTCGCCGCCCTCTCGCTGCCGCCTGCTTTGCCGATGATCAAAGCGGGGCAGCTTGTGGCGCTCGCGGTGACCGGGAAGACGAGGTGGCCCGAATTGCCTCAGACGCCGACGATGGTGGAAGCGGGCTATCCGGGGTTCGTGACCGACAATTTTCAGGTGTTCCTGGCCCCGGCCAAAACGCCGCAGGCGATTGTCGATCTGCTGGTGAAGACCACGCTTGAGATTCTGCATGATCCGAAGATCGCGCAGCAATTGCTGGCGGACGGATTCGAGGTGATCGCCAATGGTCCGGCGGGGCTGCAGAAACGCATCGATGACGATGTGCCGATGTGGCGTGACCTGATCGAGAAATCGGGGCTGGAGAAGGTGTAGTGGTCCCGCCAAAATTTCGTGATAGAATGATCAACAAGCTGTCCAAGCAGCACCGAGAGGAAGTCCATGCGCAAGAATTTCACACGCCGTGAGGCATTGGTCACCGCTGCTGGTCTGGCTGCGGGCATCGCGGCGATCCGTCCGGCGAAGGCTGCGGGTTACCCGGAGCGTCCGGTGAAGATCATCGTTCCGTTCGCGCCGGGCGGCCCCACCGACCTGATGGCGCGCGTGATGGCGGGCTATCTCAGCGAACGCACCAACGGCTCGTTCGTGGTGGAGAACAAGGCCGGGGCGGGCGGCAATATCGGTTGCGGCTTCGTGGCGCATGCCGAACCGGACGGCTACACGCTGCTGGTGCATTCCTCGGCGCTGGTGGTCAATCCGGGGCTCTACAAGAAGGTGCCTTACGACATCTTCAAGGATTTTTCGCCGCTGGTGGAACTCGGCACCTCGCCGAACGTGTTCTTCACCAATCCCACCACCGGCATCAAGACGATGGCCGATCTGGTCGCCCGCGCGAAGGCCGATCCGAAAGCGCTGAGCTACGCCTCTGCCGGGATCGGCACCACGCCGCATCTTTCGGGTGAGTTGCTCAAGCTGAAGGCGGGCATTCAGATGACGCATGTGCCATATGGCGGCGGTGGGCCAGGCATGCAGGCGGTGTTGCAGAACACCACGCCCATCGGTTGCGTCTCGCTACCGCCGACATTGCCGTTCATCAAAGGGGGACAACTGATCGCGCTGGGTGTGACCGGCAAGACGCGCTGGCCGGAATTGCCGAATGTGCCGACGATGATCGAACTGGGCTTCCCCGGCTTCGTCACCGACACCGTTCAGGCGTTCATGGCCCCGGCCAAGACGCCGCAGGCGGTGGTGGATTTGGTGGTGAAGACCTCCATCGAAATCCTGCACGATCCGAAAATCGCCAAGCAGCTTTATGATGACGGGTTCGAAGTGCTCGCCAATGGTCCGGCGGGCATGCAGAAGCGGATTGATGACGAAGTGCCGATGTGGCGCGATCTGATCGCCAAATCCGGCATCGAGCCGATCTGAATGCGCATTCTCGACATCCGCGAGCGGGCCGTTCCGGTCCGCTCCTCGATGCGCAACGCGGCGTTCGATTTTGGTGAGATGACGACCTCGGTGGTCGCCGTGATCACCGACCGCGCAACCGGCTATGCGTTCAACTCGACCGGTCGATACGCCTGTGGGGCTGCGATGCGCGAGCGGTTTATCCCGCGCCTGCGGTCAGCTGATCCGGAAACGCTGTTGGGCGAGGATGGCTTGATCGATCCGGCGAAGGCTGCGGCGCGGATGATGACGCGGGAAAAGCCGGGCGGTGATGCGGAGCGCTCGGTGCCCATCGGTACCATCGAGACGGCGATCTGGGATGCGGTGGCGAAGGCCAAGGGGGTGCCGCTGTGGCGGTTGCTGGCGGATCGCTACGGCAACACGGTCACTCGCTCGCAGATCCCGTGTTATGTCGGCGGCGGCTGGTATAAGCCAGAGAATGATCTGGCGGAGCTGAAGGATGAGATCCGTCGGCATATAGATGCAGGTTATACCGTGCTGAAGATCAAGACAGGCGGTCTGACGCTGGACGAGGATTGCCGCCGATTGGATTCGGCGTTGGAGATTTTGGGGGATTCATCACGTCTGGCGGTGGACGCCAATGCGGCGATGGATCTGAACCGTGCGCGCAAATGGGCGGATCGGCTGGAATCCTACAAGCTGCGCTGGTTCGAGGAGCCGGTGGGCGTGCATGCTTATGGCGATTTCGCCGATCTGGCCGCAAGCTATGCGCCGCCGCTGGCCACCGGAGAGAATCTGTTCTGCCTGGCCGATGTGGACAATCTTCTGCGGTTTGGCGGCTTTCGGGTGGACCGTGACGTGTTGCAGATCGACCCGCCGCAGGCTTATGGACTCGATGCGTTTGCCAAGATGGTGGCTCTGTTGGAGTCCAAAGGCGGCTCGCGCGCGAGGGTTTATCCGCATGGCGGCAACATGATGAGTTTCGCCGTCACCGCAGGTCTCGGCTTGGGCGGTTGCGAGGCCTATCCTGGCGTGTTCGGTGCCTTTGCCGGATATGCCGATGACATGCGGCCGCGAGACGGAATGTTGAAACTGCCCGACGCTCCGGGCATCGGTTTTGAAGGACAATCTTCCTTGTTCGCCCTGATGCAGGAACTCTCCGCATGATGCGCCATCGCGACCATTACGCTGGGGCCTTGATTGCCGCCATCGGCGCGTTTGCCGTGGTGGAAGGCCGAAGCTACGGCGTCGGCAGCCTGACCGCCATGGGCTCGGGTTTTTTCCCGGTCGCCCTTGGAGTCGGGATGGTTGTGCTCGGCATCGCGATGGCGGTGGTGCCGCAATCGGCACCGACCGGCCACGCCAACCTGCACAAAGTCTCGGCGCCGGATTGGCGCGCGGCGGCGGCGATTGCGGCGGGTGTGGTGTTGTTCATCGCGCTGGCCAACTCAGCCGGGCTTGCCCCTGCGATCTTCGGCTGTGTGTTCGCGTCCGCCCTGGGCACGCGCACTACAACCGTGAAAGAGGCGGCGCTTCTGTCGCTCGGTGTCACGGTGTTTGGCGTGCTGTTGTTCCGCTACGGCCTGCAAGTGCCGTTCCCGATCCTGGCTGGAGTGATCTACTGATGGAAGGCTCTTTCGCCGGTTTGGCGCATGGTTTCGACGTTGCACTCGCTTGGCACAACCTGATCTGGTGTTTTGTCGGCGTGGTGGTCGGCAATATGGTTGGCGTGCTGCCCGGCATGGGTGTGCTGTCCACCATCTCAATCCTGCTGCCGTTGACGTTCTCGATGCAGCCGGTGGCAGCGTTGCTGATGCTGTCGGGCATCTATTACGGCGCGCAATATGGCGGTGCGATCTGTTCGATCCTGCTCAATCTGCCCTGCCACCCGCCGCATGCGGTGACGTGTCTGGACGGCTATCCGATGACCAAGCAGGGTCGCGGCGGTGTGGCGCTGGGCATCACCATGCTGGCGGCGATCATCGGGGCGGCGTTCGGCATCGGGCAGATGATGGTGCTCGCCCCCTATATCGCCTCGATCGCCTTCAAATTCGGCCCGCAGGAGATCTGTGCGTTGATGCTGTTGGGCTTGTTGGCGGGCTCGACGCTGGCGAAGGGCTCCCCGATCAAGGGTATTTCGATGACGCTGTTCGGCATCCTGCTCTCGCTGGCGGGCACCGACATCAACACCGGCAATGAGCGTTTCACCTTCGGATATGCCGAGCTTTCCGACGGGTTCGAACTGGTGGCGATCTCGCTTGGCCTTTTCGGCATCGCGGAGTTCCTCAAGAGCGTGAATTCGGTCTCGCTCGCCGGGGTGAAGAATGTGCGGCTTGGCTTCCGCGATCTGCGGCCGAGCCGCGCCGATCTGCGCCAGGGATTGCCGCCGATTTTGCGTGGCACGGTGATCGGCTCGTTGTGTTCTTTGATCCCCGGCACGGGCCCCACGATTGCCTCGTTCATCGCCTATGCGATGGAGAAGAAGATCTCCCGCACGCCAGAACGCTTCGGCTATGGCGCGATCGAGGGTGTGGCGAGCCCTGAGGCTTCGACCCATTCCGCCGTGCAGGGCGATTTCATCCCGACAATGAGCCTGGGCATTCCGGGCGACGCGGTGATGGCGCTGCTGCTGGGGGCCTTGATGATCCACGGCATCCAGCCGGGGCCGCGTTTGATCATCGAGCAGCCGGATATTTTCTGGGGGCTGATCGCCAGCTTCTGGATCGGCAACATCATCCTGGTGGTGCTCAACGTGCCGCTGATCGGCATCTGGGTGAAGCTGCTGATGGTGCCCTATCGCTATCTCTATCCGACGGCGTTGTTCTTCGTCTGCATCGGCGTGTTCGCCACCCGCAACGAGATGTTCGACGTGGCGGCCACGCTGGGGTTCGGTGCGTTTGGCTATCTGCTGCTGCAATTGGGCTTCGAGCCCGCGCCGATCCTGCTCGGCTTCGTGTTGGGGCCGCGTCTGGAGGAGAATTTCCGCCGGGCGCTGCTGCTGTCACGCGGCAGCATGGAGACCTTTATTGATCGGCCCATTTCGGCGGTGTTCATCGGCATTAGCGTGCTGCTGCTGGCGGCACAGGTCTATGCGGCGGTGCGAAAGATGCGGGCACCGGTGAAGCTGCCGGAAGAGGCGTTCGATTAAGGCGTGGGCCCGGGAAGGTGGGGTGCGCAAGGCATCCCACCCTACTGTCAGACGAGCACGGACGTGCGCGCGCGAATTTTCGCGCGGATGGCTTCGACCGCCTCGCCTTGCGACATGCGCGGCAGGCAGGGGGCGAGGAAGACGTCGGTGATCACCGCTTCATTGGCGTTGTCGAAGCCAACCGGGTCATGTCCGTCAAGCAGGGTCTCGCATGGCGTGCCGTCGGCGATGATCACCTCATGCCCGTCGAGCTGGATGTGGTAATACATCACCTGATCGACATTCTCTTGGCGGATCGCGCCGCCGAGTAGCGCGCGGGCAGTGACCAGAACACCGTCGATGGCAATCGCGTGATCGGGGCTGACGCGCAGATCACGCGACGGGATGCCATCGGCCAGTGCGCCTGCCGGGATCAGCACCGGGGAATGCTCGGGGGCGGATGTCAGGTCGAGTGCGCGATGGCCGATGAAGCGGACCGGGGCGGCGTCACCCTTGGCAGTCAACACCATGTCACCAACTGCAAGAGTCTCGATGGCGCGCTCGCCATCTGGGACTGCGATCATCGTGCCGGGGACGAAGCATTGGATATAATAGGTGTCGGTGAAGGAGTCTCGACCGATGGAGTCGCCTGCAACATACACCGTGACCAGATCGGGCGAGATGCCGAGACTGATCCCGTTCGGCGGGGTGTAGAGCAGAACCGGAGTCGTTGTGTTGAAGACGGTCGAGGCATACTGCGCCTGGAATTGAATCTGCGTCGAACTGATGACCGTGACATACGACGCGCCAGCCGCGGCCGTCAGCGAGATCGTCCCTTCCGCCACGCTGACGGTGACCAGCGAGGTTGGGCTGTACGGGTTGCTGATGGTCAGATAGGAAAAAACGTCCGGAGTGGTGGAGAAGACATTGAAGAAATTCTGGTTTGAGGAGCTCTGATAAACAGCATTGCCGTTTGGAGCCTTGTTCGGGTCGTTGTTGGTGACCGAAACTGGTGTGGGACTGGGGAACGTCAATGTAACCTCCGGGCGGCAGAACGCGCCAGCAGATGAACTTGCCTATTGCATACAGGCTCGCTATGCGATTTGGCAAGAAAAGACCAGGATATCTGCGTAAAATCCGCGCCATTTGACGCAATTGTGCACTGGCTCGATTCACCTTTGGCGACACTCACTCCGCTTGGGCGCTGGCCTCTGATCGCGTGGCACCAGATCGCGCGGCCAGGGCGGCGGCCATGAAATCGTCCAGGCTGCCGTCGAGTACCGCGTCCGGGTTGCCCTTTTCCACCCCGGTGCGCAGGTCTTTCACCAGCTGATAGGGTGCGAGCACGTAGTTGCGGATCTGGTGGCCCCAGCCGATATCGGTCTTGGTCGCCTCGGTGGCATTGGATGCCGCCTCGCGCTTCTGCAACTCGGCCTCGTACATGCGGGCCTTGAGCATGCCCATCGCGGTGGCTCGGTTGCGGTGTTGCGAACGGTCGGTCTGACAGGCGACCACGATCCCGGTGGGGATATGGGTGAGGCGGATCGCCGATTCGGTCTTGTTGACGTGCTGACCACCCGCACCGGAGGCACGATAGGTATCGACACGCAAATCGGCTGGGTTGATCTCGATCTCGATTGTGTCGTCCACCACCGGATAGACCCAGACCGAGGCGAAGCTGGTCTGGCGGCGGGCGGCGGAGTCGAAGGGGGAGATTCGGACCAGGCGATGCACGCCTGCTTCGGTTTTCAGCCAGCCATAGGCAGCGTGGCCGGTGATCTGCATGGTGACGGATTTGATCCCGGCCTGTTCACCCTCGGATTCTTCGAGGATGACGGTTTTGAAGCCGCGACGCTCGGCCCAGCGCGTATACATGCGCTTGAGCATCTCCGCCCAATCCTGCGCCTCGGTGCCGCCCGCGCCCGCGTTGATTTCGATGAATGTGTCGAGATTGTCGGCCTCGCCGGAGAGCAGGCTTTCGATCTCCTGGCGCTTCCCGTCCGCCGCCAAGGCCTTCAAGGCGTTGATCGCCTCGACGATCATGTCGGCATCGCCCTCGGCCTCGGCCATCTCCAGCAACTCGGTCGCCTCGGCGGCCTCGCGTTCCAGCGTGAGCACGCCTTCGATCTTGCTGGCAATGCCGTTGCGCTCGCGCATGATCGCCTGCGCTGCGTCGGCATTGGTCCAAAGATCGGGGTCTTCGGCTTGGTGATTCAGTTCTTCAAGACGGGCCGATGAGACATCCCAGTCAAAGATGCCTCCTCAGCAGCGCCACGGACTGCTTGATCTGGTCGTTGAGGGAATCGGATTCGGCAGACATGTCTCACCGGCAACGCAAAGAGGGAAGGAAGGGCGGGCTCAATACAGCCCGCCCAGCCCGGTGTCCACTGCCGCGGCTGCAGGTTTGGGCGGCGCGGGCGGCGCGAGCGAACCGTTGGCGGCCAGCGGTGCGGCTCCTGGCACGGTGCTCGGCAACGGTGTTGCCCCGGTTGGCAGGGAGGCGACGGATTCGGAGGTGCCGGGATTCTGCCCGGGCTTGAAGGCATCGGTCACCGTGCCGTTGCCAGCATCCCAACTCGCCAGCGACAGACCGGGCGGCATTGGGAAGCTGAGTTTGGGATGGCCCTTCAGTGCCACATTCATGAAGTCATGCCACACCGGGGCGGAGACCAGTCCGCCGGTCTCATTATTGCCCAGCGTGGTTGGCGTGTCGTAGCCGGTCCAGACGGTGGTGACGATGTCGGGCGTGAAGCCGGAGAACCAGGCGTCTTGAAAATCCTGGCTGGTGCCGGTCTTGCCCGCGATCTGGCGGTCCATCCCGTCGCCGGCGGCGGTTCCGGTGCCGCGGGTGACGACACCTTCCATCATCAGGATGAGCTGATACACACTCGCGGGGTCGGCGATCTGCGTACGCGGGTCGTCCAGATGCGGCGGCTGCGCGGGGTCGGAGCAGGTGGCGCAGGACCGGGACGCGGCCCGCCAGATCACATGCCCGTCGCGGTCCTGCACGCTGTCAACGAAAGACGGGATCACCTCGCGCCCGCCGGTCGAGATCGCGGCATAGGCGGCAGCCTCGCGCATCACCGTGCTCTCGATGGCCCCGAGGGCGGCCGAGAGCACGCGGGGCATGTTGTCGACCATGTGGAACGCAATCGCCGTTTTGGCCACCGCCTCCATGCCGATATGGTCGGCCACGCGCACGGTGACGAGGTTGAGCGATTGCTCCAGCGCCACCCGAAGCGGCACCGAGCCGCTGAACTCACCCTCGAAATTGCCCGGTCGCCATTTGCCGAGCGGGCCCTGATCGACCACGAAGGGCGCGTCGAGGAATTTCTGGCTCGGCGAGATTCCAGCCTGCAGGGCGGTCAGATACACGAAGGGTTTGAAGCTCGAACCCGGCTGGCGGGAGGCCTGGGTGGCGCGGTCGAACTGGCTCTGCTCGAAACTCCAGCCGCCGGTGAGTGCCAAAACGCGGCCGGTGGCCGGGTCGAGGCTGACGAGTGCGCTTTCCACAACCGGAATCTGGCGCAGGAGGATGCGCTCCGGTCGGGCAGCGGTTTTGCCCTTGGCGGCGTTGGCGGGCTGGATTTGCACCATCACAACGTCGCCCTGCGTGACAACGTCGGTGACCTTCTTGGGCGGCGGGCCAACGAATTGCCCGGCCTTGTTGGGTCGCGCCCAGCCGAGATCGGCGAGGAACAGCGGCAGTGCGCGCGGCACCGAGGCGTTCATCCCTGGCACGCGATCCAGCACGCCGATTTTTGCCTCGCTGTCGGAGGTCTCCAGCACGACGCCCAGCGTCCAGTCCGGCAGCATGCCTGCAGGGCGCGGCTCGGCGGCGAGGGCCGCGGCCCAGAGATTGCGGAAACCGCTGCCGGGGGCGGTGGTGAATCGCTTCAACGGCCCACGCCAGCCGCCACGGCGACGGTCATAATTCAGCAGCCCCTCGCGGACTGCCTTGTCTGCCGCGAGTTGCAGCACCGGGTCGAGCGTGGTGCGCACCACCAATCCGCCCTGGGTGGTGCGGTCGGCCCCGAAGGTCTCGATCAGCCAGCGGCGGACTTCCTCGGTGAAATACTCGCCGCCCACCAGAATTTCCGGGCGGCGGAAGGCGGAGGGCTGCACCTGGTCCGCTTTGGCGGCATCGGCCTGGGCCTGGGTGATAACGCCGTCTTCGCGCATGCGGTCGATGACGAAATCGCGGCGCGTGCGGGCGGCGTCAGGGTGGCGGAAGGGGTTGTAGTTGTTCGGCGCCTTCGGCAGGGCGGCCAGGAAGGCGGCTTCCGGCAGAGTGAGCTCTTCGAGTGACTTGTTGAAATAGGATTGTGCCGCCGCCGCCACGCCATAGGCTTGTTGGCCGAGATAGATCTCGTTGAGATAGAGCTCCAGGATATGCTCCTTGCTCATCCCTTTCTCGATTCGCAACGCGAGCAATGCCTCACGCGCCTTGCGGCTGATCGTGGTCTCGCTCGACAGCAGCATGTTCTTGGCGACCTGCTGGGTGATCGTCGATGCCCCGATCGGTCGGCGCCCCTGGCCGACCAGCAACACATCGGTGGCCGCAGCCCGGATGATCGCGCCGACATCGACACCGTGATGGGTGTAGAAATTCTGGTCCTCGGCGGAGATGAAGGCTTGCTTGACCATGTCCGGAATCTCGGAGACCGGAACAAAGATCCGTCGCTCGGTCGCGAGTTCGGCGAGCAGGCTGCCATCGGCGGCGTAGATCCGGCTCATCACCCGTGGCTGATAGGCGGCCAGCACCGAGACATCCGGCAGATCGGCTGAGAAGCGCTGATAAGCGGAATATCCGGTCAGAACGCCGATCACCACGCCGAGCATCACCAGCCCCACCAGGATCGAGATGATCTCGGTCAACAGGCTCAGCGCGCCGAAGCCGTGCTTGCGGCGTGGGCGTTCAGGCCGCTTCGGCTTCTCCTCGCGCGGCGGCGGGGAAGGCGGCGGCGCAGGCGGCTGAATATCCAACTCGGGGCGCAACAGGCGCTCACCGGCGGTCAGCTTACTCATATATTTGTCTGCAAAATTGTCCGACATGGGGCCGGTCTATGACACGAAATCGCTATGGCCGGATATGCCCCAGACGCAGAATTGCCACTCTAAGCGTTGGGCATCGCGGTGAAATAGCCCTCGATGGCCCGTTTCATCGCCGCCGCCACCTTCGCCCGATGCGCGGGCTGGCGCAGAGAGGCCTCATCCTCGCGGTTGGACATGAAACCCATCTCGACCAGCACCGAGGGAATATCGGCGGCCTTGAGGACCTTGAATGCCGCCTGACGTTGCGGGTTGGGCAGTAGGCGGGTGTCTTCGCGCAACGCTCCAACCACCTCCTGCGCCATCCGCACCGACCCAGCCCGCGTCTCCTCACGTACCAAGGAGGCCAGGATGCGGCTGACTTCCGGCGAGGTGGCGTGCGGCATATGGCCGCCGAAGCGGTCGGAGGCGTTTTCATGCTTGGCGAGCTGGGCCGCCTGCGTGTCGGTGGCGTGCTCGCCCAAGGTGTAGACGCTGGCTCCGCGCACCGAGCGGTCGAGCAGCGCATCGGCATGCATCGAGACGAACAACGCTGCTCCTTTGCGCTGCGCGATTGCAACGCGGGTCTCGAGCGGGATGAAGACGTCGCGCGTGCGGGTGAGTTCGACGCGCATTTTCCCGCCCGCGTTGAGCTGGCGCTGCAATTCCTGCGCTGCGGCGAGCGCGATGTGTTTCTCGTAGGTGCCCGAGATGCCGATCGCCCCCGGATCTTTGCCGCCATGGCCCGGGTCGAGCATCACCAAGGGGAGGTTCGGCCGCACGCTCGGCACCGCATAAGCGGGGAGCGCGAAGGTGGCGGCAACGCCGGAGCCCAGAAACAGACGGCGGGTGATCACGCGACTCAGCCTTTGCAAAAATACCTTGACGCCCGAGTCTAACACATCGGATCCGGAAAATCACCTTGTCCTATGAAAATGGCTATTTTTTGGAGTTAAAAAATTGGCCCTGATGCAGTGCGCAAAGCCGCCGCTTGCTTGCTGGGATGGATTGCTGCATCCTTGCTCCTGCCTCGGCATCAGGCCGGGAGGCGGTTTGCTGCGCTTTCACACTGGCGCGCGGCGTTCACTGTCCCTCGTGATGCGTCGGCGCGGTCGCGCCACGTCGTTTGATGCCGTCCGGACCACGCGCGTTGCGCGATGGTGTCGCCGAGACAAAACCCAGCTGGTCCGCCCTGCGGAGCGAGGGCCACACGGCGGCGGGTTCGGGGACCAGATCGGTCGGCAGCAGTTTTAACCGGGGTGGCGCGCCCATTGGCACGCGGCCGCCCGACCTGGACAGGATGTCTTGCCCGCCGTGGCGCAGTTGTTTTCCAGCCTACTTTCCAACACTGGAACTCCGAGCGGATTATCCGCCGGGCTGCGCATGGCGAATTTCCCCCTGATCCGGCGGCACGCCCCATCCGCCTTCCACAGCCTGTCTTCCGCTCGCCCGCTCGGCGCCATCATGCGCGCCGATATTCGGTCACCCGACCGCGCGAGACGGAAGCTTCGGAGTTCCGTTCTCAATGACAAAACGTATGCTGATCGATGCCACCCACGCGGAAGAAACCCGCGTTGTGGTGCTGGATGGTAATCGCCTTGAAGATTTCGATGTAGAGACATCCACCAAAAAACAACTTAAGGGCAATATCTACCTCGCCAAAGTGGTGCGGGTGGAGCCCTCGCTGCAGGCCGCCTTCGTCGAATATGGCGGCGGTCGCCACGGCTTTTTGGCGTTTGGGGAAATCCATCCCGATTATTACCAGATCCCGGTCGCTGACCGTCAACGCCTGATCGAAATGGCGGCGCAAGAGGCGCGCGAGGAAGAAGAGGCTGAGGAGCGGCTTCAGGAAGAACTCGAACGCGGCCAGAGTGGCCATGGGGCGGCGGTGTTCTACACTGAGCCCGCCACCATCGAAGGCCAGGCCGAGCCCGCCGAATCCCAGCCGGTCGCCATCGCACAGGATGTCCGTTACGAGGAGCCGGAGACGTTCATCCCGTCCGAGCGGGCCAATGACATCGCCCGCGAGAACGAAGCTGCCAATGCGGCTGACGGTGACAACGCCGATGTCGATAGCCGCGTCGAAGACTTCGTTGAAGCCAATGCTGAGGCCTCCGCAGAAGCGGCGAGTGGCGAACTCCCGAGCGAGCCGCCCAATGGCGAGGCCGAATCGTCGGGCTCCATCGAACTGACGGAGTCCGACACCGCGCCGCCAGAAAGCCTGGGCGGCACCGCCGACCAGTTCGAGGGCAACGGTGCCGAAGAAGCCAGCCGCCGCCGTGCCTCGCGCGTGCTGCGCTCGTATCGCATCCAGGAAGTCATCCGCCGCCGCCAGATCCTGCTGATCCAGGTCGTCAAGGAAGAGCGCGGCAACAAGGGTGCGGCGCTGACCACCTATATCTCGCTCGCCGG
>CAITEF010000300.1 GCA_903891315.1 uncultured Rhodospirillales bacterium
CAGACCAGCGTCTCTGCCACCAGCAACAATGCGGCGATCACGCCGAGCCAAGCGAGGGTTGCCAGGATGATCAGCAACCACACAGACGCGGCCCAACGACGCTCCGCGCCTCGGCGCGTCGACAGACGGTTGGTCAGAAAAGACCAGGCTCCTTCCGCAACCAAGTGATCCTCCCGAGATTGGAACGAAACGTCACGATTCGTTCACAGCCGTATCATTGGGTAAAACGGCCGCCCATTCCAGACAAAATCACTCGGTCACGTCGTTTTCACGTCGATTTGGTTGTCTTCTAACAAACACGCCGCTGAGTCAGAGAGTGGCCAGCACCGCCTCGGCGCGGCTGACGTCGAAACCACCAGGAGCCTCGACGAACAGCGACGTCACGCGGCCGTCATCGATGACCATTGCGAAGCGCTGGCAGCGCATGCCAAGGCCACGGGCGGTGAGGTCGAGTTCGAGGCCAAGCGCCTTGGTGAAGGCGGCCGAGCCGTCGGCGAGCATGACGATCTTCTCGTCAACATTCTGGTCTTTCGCCCAGGCGCCCATCACGAAGGCGTCGTTGACCGCCATGCAGACGATCGAGCCCACGCCCTTCTCGGCGAAGGCAGCGGCGTGCTGGATGAAGCCAGGCAAATGCTTGGCCGAGCAGGTCGGCGTGAACGCGCCCGGCACGCCGAACATCACGACCTTGCGGCCCTTGAACAATTCGTCGCTGCTAACTTCGCGCGGCCCTTCTGCGGTCGCGGTCATCAGTTTGAGCGACGGAATTGTCGCCCCCACCTCGATGGTCTGGGACATGTGAGCTTTTCCTTGCATCCCCCGGACAGACCCCCCGCCGGGTTTCGCCGCAATTCCTAGCCTCACAACGCTTGCCTGTCACGCAGACGCTGCCAACATAGGGGTATGAATCGAATGTCTCCGCCCTCTCCCTCTGAAACATCCCTCACCGGCAAGCTGCTGATCGCGATGCCGGCGCTGGCCGATCCCGAATTTTCGCACAGCGTGGTCTATGTTTGCGCGCATGGCGAAGACGGTGCGATGGGGCTGATCATCAACCGTCCACTGCCCAAGCCGAGCTTCCCGCAGATCGTCCGGCAGTTGAAGGTGAGCGAGGGCGATCCGGCCCGCAGCATCGGTCTGTTCAAGGGCGGCCCGGTGGAGGCCGCGCGCGGCTTCGTGCTGCACAGCGCTGATTGGACCGGTGACGACAGTCTCAAGGTTGACGCTGACATCGCCCTTACCGCCAGCCTCGACGTACTCAAGGCGATCGCGGATGGCGGCGGGCCAAGCCAGGGAATGCTGGCGCTGGGCTATGCCAATTGGGGCCCCGGCCAATTGGATCGCGAGATGCGCGAGAACTCCTGGCTTACCGCGTCAGCCGATCCAGAATTGCTGTTCGGTCCGGATCACGATCAAAAATGGAAAATGGCGATGTCCAAGATTCATATCGATCCTGGCCAGCTTTCCTCTCAATCTGGCTCGGCCTGATTGCCAAAGCTGTTTTAGGATCGTGACAATCGCGCTTTACAACTGTTAACAATGCGAGATTTGCTTGCTAATTTGCAGGTATGTAAAATTTTTTTGATTTTTGTCTTTTGTGTCCGCGTCGATCCTCGTATGTTCACGATATTGTGAGGGAGCTGTGACGATGGATCGGTGTGAAGTAATCGGTGCGATGAAATTGAGCACACGGGTGACGCTGCTTTTGGCAGGGGTCTCGGTGCTGCCGTTCTCTGCGCAAGCGCAGACCTACGATCCCTACCAGATTCTGAACGGTTTCAATGCCGTCGTGTCCGGCAATTTCTCGGTGCATACCGATGCCAATGGCGGCGTGATCGCCGGCAACCTGACCAGCGTCGAGGCTGCGGCGCAGGAAATCTACACCGTCACGACGCCTTCGGCTCCCGCAAACGTGACGCTGACCGATTACTCGACGACGCCGAATGGCAGCCAATCCTATGCAGCCACCACGATTGGCACCATCCAGCCCGGTGTGACGAGCGTTCTGACGAACAACGGCAACATCGCCTACGTCTCCAAGCCGGGCGGCACCACGGTGACCGCCAATGGCGGCACGGTGACGACGATTGGTTCGTTGAACCTGACGCCCTTCACCACGGCGCTGAACGGCCTTCAGACGTCTCTTGGCGCGCTGACGACCAATGCCACCACCACCTATAGTGGCGGTGTATTCACCTTCAACCTGACCGGCGGTTCCACCGCAACGAACGTGTTTAGCATTTCTGGAACCGACTTCACCAATCTGGAAGCGGCGACCGGAATCTCATTCAGCGGCAGCACCGGACAGGTGGTGATCAACGTCGTCGGTGGTGACTTCACGACGAATGACAACCTGAACTTCAACATTTCTGACTTGACGGGTTCGGGCCTGACCGAGGCCGACGTTGTCTGGAATTTCGAGCAGCCCAGCAACAGCGCGATCAATTTCAACAACAAGGGCTATTGGGAAGGTGCCGTTCTTGCCGGCAACGCCACCATCACGGCCGGATCGAACGTCGACATTCAAGGCTCAGTGTACGCGCAGAACCTCTATATCGGCCAGGAACTCCACAGCGGTGGTGGGACCTATTTGTATCACCCGCCCAAGCCTCCGACCACACCGCCGACCCCGCCCACCCCGCCGAATGTGCCTGAGCCTGCAACAATGGCGCTTCTGGCAAGTGGACTTGGCGGCCTTGCCGCTCTGCGCCGCCGCAAGAAGGGCTGAGACGCAGCGTTAGGTCCAGTTGAACGCTGGCAAGCAGGCCACCGGTGCGAGACCCGCATCGGTGGCCGCTTTTTTGATCAGCACCGGATCGCCGCCCAACGCCTCGGCGTGAATGCCGCCCAGAATCCAACAAGAATCCACCCCCGCCGCATGCGCGCCCGCGATGTCGGTGCGCAGCGCGTCGCCCACTGCGAGCACGCGGTGCTTCTCCACGCCCAGCAGATCGAGCACCGGGCGGTAGATCGCCGGGTCCGGCTTGCCGAATGAGCGCACATCGCCGCCGAGCGCCTCGTAGCGCTGCGCCAGGGCACCGGCGCAAATCAGCCGCTCGCCGCCACGAATGACCTCCAGATCCGGATTGGCGCAGATCATTTTCAGCCCGGCGCGGCGGCTGGCGATCAGCACCGCTTCGTAATCCTCCAGCGTCGTCGAGATTTCCTCGTCCGGCCCGGTGTTGACGATGAAATCCGCCTCTTCCGGAATATCAACCAGCTCGTAATCCAGCCCCGCCAGCGTCACCCGGTCACGCTCCGGGCCGATATGCAGCACCCGTGGGCCGAGCGTGGCGAACCAGGCGTCCGGCGGGTTGATCAGCGCCAGACGCGTCGCCTCACCGCTGGTCATGATGCCGGAATAGAGGTCGTCGCCGAGCCCCATCCCGCGCAGGGCTTTCTGCGCCGTGGCGGAGGGGCGTGGCGCGTTGGACAGCAGGACGACGCGCTTGCCCGCATCGCGCAACGCTTCGAGCGTTCGGCGCGAGCCAGGATAGGGCTTCACCCCGTCATGCACGACGCCCCAGAGATCGACGATGAAACCGTCATAGTCAGCCGCCAACGTGCTGAAACCGTCGAGAAAACGCATCGTGATATTCCTCAGAGATCAGCGCCGATTGCGGCCTCGATGGAGACGAAGCCCTCGCGAGCCAGTTCATTGCGCAATTCATGCAGCAGGCGCGGGATCAGACCCGGCCCCTCGAAGGCGAGCGCGGTGTAAAGCTGCACCAGCGAGGCGCCCGCCTTGATCTTGGTGAGAATATCCGCCCCGCTCGACACCCCGCCCACGCCCACCAGCACCAGCCGACCGCCCGCGAGCCGGGCCGCGCGGCGCAGCATCTCGGTCGAAGGGCCGAACAAAGGCGCACCTGACAACCCGCCCGCCTGCGTGGCGTGCGGCGATTTCAGCTTTGGTCGCGCGATGGTGGTGTTGGAGACGATCAACCCCGCAGCACCACCCGCAATCGCCGCCTCGACCACCGCCTCCAACCCATCGACGGCGAGATCGGGGGCGAGCTTGACGAGCAAAGGCGGATGGTTGGGCACGCTCTCGTGGATCGCCGCCAGGATCGAGCGCAGCCGCGCCTCACCCTGCAGATCGCGCAATCCTGGCGTGTTGGGAGACGACACGTTGACGACGATATAATCAACCTTGCGCGCAAGCGCCTGGACCAGCAACGGGTAGTCGCGCTCGGGGTCCGCCCCCTCCTTGTTGATGCCGATATTGCCGCCCACCGGAAGCGAGGTGGGACGGCGCGCGATATTGGCCAGGAAGACGTCCAGCCCGGCATTGTTGAAGCCGAGCCGGTTGATCGCCGCATGGTCCTCGACCAGTCGGAAAACCCGCGGGCGTGGATTGCCGGCCTGCGGGCGAGGGGTAACAGTTCCGGCCTCGACAAAGCCGAAGCCCAAACGTGCGAGCGGCTTCAGCGCCACCGCGTTCTTGTCAAACCCAGCCGCCAAGCCCAGCGGATTGGCAAAGCGCAACCCCATCGCATGCACTTCGAGCGCCGGATCGACCACCGAGGCCGAACCGGCGAGACCGAGGCGCAAGGCGTGCAAAGCCAAGCCATGCGCGGTCTCGGGGTCGATCCAGCGCATAAGGGGAATGAGGGCGGAAGCGAGCTCGGGCGTCATGCCTGACTGATGCCGCAAACATTGCTGTCACGCCAGGGCCGCGAGTTGCACGCTGTCCTGCGCAGCGGCCACAAACGCCACCCGTCCGCCGTCGCTGGCCGACATCATCAGCATGTCACCGGGTGTGAACATGTCGGCCGCGTGATCGAAAAATCCCGGCTTTCCAAGGGCTGCGAGCCGGGATTTCGGGGCTCGGTAGTGCCAGAGCGTGAACCCCTGCGCATAGGCGAGTACCGAAAGATTGCGCACTGTGAATTCCATGACCAACTCCTGTGATTTTTCCCAACCGTTGCCGCGCCGGTTGCGCTGGCTTGACGTCATGAGAACAAAACAGGAACATTTACCCACCCAAGCGTTAAAATCAAAAGTTAATAAGGGATTATTCCTATTCACAAAGGGCGTCATTCCTATCACACTGAATTAACGCGGCGAATCGGCCCGGATCCCGGCAGGCTTGCCCGCGCTGACTGGTCAAACACCTTATCCGAATCAGGTTGATATGAAGCACGACGACATCTGGCGTGCCCTCGACACTCTCGCCGCAGAAACTGGGCTCTCAGCCTCCGGACTTGCACGCCGTTCCGGGCTGGATGCCACGACCTTCAACCCCTCCAAGCGCTACATGCCGGATGGCCGAGCGCGATGGCCGAGCACTGAGAGCATCGCCAAGGTGCTCGACGCCACCGGGGCGTCTTTGGAGATGTTCACCGCTTTGGTGACAGGAGCGCGCGCTATTCCCGCGGCCTCCCCCTCACGGCCGCAGTCCCGCCGCATCCCGTTGATCGGTCTCGCGCAAGCTGGCGGCGACGGGTATTTCGACGATGCGGGATACCCGGTCGGCGGGTCATGGGATGAGGTCACACTGCCCGAAATCGCCGATGGCAACGCCTATGCGTTGGAGATCAGCGGCGAGAGCATGGAGCCGGTGTTCCGTGACGGTGACATCGTCATTGTCTCGCCCAACGCACCGATCCGCCGCGGTGACCGGGTGGTGTTGCGCACGCGCGAGGGCGAGGTGATGGCCAAGCAGCTCGCGCGCAGATCCGCCCGCCGTGTCGAGTTGCGCAGCCTCAACCCCGCACATCCGGACTATAATTTCGACCTGTCCGAAGTGGCATGGCTGCATCGGATTGTCTGGGCGAGCCAGTGATCCTGCCGGAATTCTCCACCAACGTTCTCACCACGCTGCTGGCCGCCCTGCTCGGTGCGCTGATCGGGGCGGAACGCGAGTGGCGACGGCATCCGGGTGGGTTGCGCTCCAACGCGCTGGTTTGTGCGGCGTCTTGCGTGTTCGCGCGGATTGCGATCCTGCACAGCGCGGAAAACAGCGGACCGATGCTGGGGGCGGTGGCCACCGGGATCGGGTTCATCGGGGCGGGCGTGATTCTGCACAACGGAACTGAAGTGCGCGGTCTTTCCACTGCCGCCACGTTCTGGGCCGTCGCCGCCATTGGCGTGGCAACGGGCCTGATGGAATACGGGATGGCGTTCAGCCTGACCGCGATTGTCTTCTTCGCCCATGTCGGGTTGCGCAAGCTCTCGGCATGGATCGAACGGGTCGCCCCACCGGAGGATCGCGGGCCGCAATAGCCTCACGCGGCGTCGTGAAAGATCACCCCCAGCGTGTGCCGCCGCCCGAACCGCAGACGGCTGACGCCATGGCGCATCGTCACCCGATAGACCCCGCGCGTGCCCTGCACCGGTCGTTGATTGACCGCGAAGATCACTGCCTCCCCCTGGAGCAACGGCACCACCTCGGCGCGCGATTGCATGCGCGGGCGTTGTTCGGTGAGAACGAATTCTCCTCCCGAAAAATCGACGCCGGGCCGTGACAGGAGAAACGCCGCCTGCAGCGGAAACACATGCTCGCCGTACAGATCCTGATGCAGGCAATTGTAATCGCCCAGATCATATTGCAGTAGCAGCGGCGTCGGCCGCGTTTGACCGGCCGCGTGGCAGCGTTCGAGGAAGTCGGCGTGGCTGGCGGGATATCGCACCGCCTTTCCGGTCGAATCCGCCCAATGATTGGCAAGTGTGGCCAGCGGCGGATACAGCGCGGTACGCAGCGCCTCCACAATGCCGGGGAGCTTGTAAGCAAAATAGCGATATTCACCCCGGCCAAACCCATGTCGCGCCATCACGACGCGGGAGCGAAAGCCGGAATCGCCCGCATAAAGCCCGGCCAACAGCTCGCATTCCGCTGGCGACAGCACCGCGCCGGTGGTGGCCGCGCCGAAATCGTTCAGATTTTGCTGAATCTGCGACCAATCCAGCGCCGCAACGCGGGCGGCAATATCCTCGGACATGCACGTCTCTCCTGACACCGCCTGAAGTCTCGCTTGGTTCGAAGCTGCGTGCATCCCGATCATTGCGCGCGAATTCCAGCGGCTTGGCGCGGCACGGCGGCGGTGCCACTCTGCGGTGAAAGTCGGGGAGTTTGGTGATGGAACTGCGCAATCTTGGCCATTCCGGCCTGAAGGTCTCAGCGATTGGGCTGGGCTGCAACAATTTTGGCGGCAGGATCGATCAGGCGAGCACCAAGGCGGTGATCCACGCCGCCTTCGATGCCGGGATCACCCTGTTCGACACCGCTGATGTTTACGGCGAGCGCGGCGGTTCGGAGAGTGCCATGGGCGAGGTGATCGGCCCAATGCGCCAGCAGATCGTGCTTGCGAGCAAATTCGCTGGCCCGATGAACGCCGAGGAGACCCTCAAAGGTGGTTCGCGGCGCTACATCATGCAGGCCGTCGAGGCCTCGCTGAAGCGGCTCAAGACGGATTATCTCGACCTTTACCAGATGCACCGGATGGACCCGGACACGCCGATCGAGGAGAGCCTGCGGGCACTGTCGGACCTCGTGACCCAGGGCAAGATCCGTTATTTTGGCTGCTCGAATTTCACCGGCTGGCGGGTGGTGGAGGCGCAATGGACGGCCAAGGCGCTTGGGCTGCCGGGGTTTATCTCGGCACAGGATGAATACTCGTTGGTCAAGCGCGACCATGAGGCGGATCTGATCCCGGCCCTGAATGAATACGGCCTCGGCCTGCTGCCCTATTTCCCGCTGGCCTCAGGGCTGCTCACCGGCAAATACCGCCGCAACCAGCCGATGCCGGAGGGGGCACGGCTCACCAAGACGCAGCGTCTGGCCGATCGGTATCTGACTGAGCGGAACTGGGTGATCAGCGAGAAACTCGCAGATTTCGCCGAGGCGGCGGGTCACACGCCGCTCGAACTCGCCTTTTCCTGGCTATTGGCCCGAAAGCCGGTCGCCAGTGTGATCGCAGGTGCGACGAAGCCTGAGCAGATCGGGCAGAACGTGGCGGCGGGGGGATGGAAGTTGTCGGCGGAGGAACTGGCGGCGATCGACCAGATCACCGCGAGCGCCTGAACACCACCACGTCCGGATCGTCATCGACCAAAGCATTGGTTGCCGCATGGGCGGGCGGCGGCGCGGGCAGTTCCGCCGCATTGGCCTTGGGGATCAACGAATCTGGCACTTTCAGCACCTGCAACACCAACGGTGCGGCATTGGTCAGGTGGATACGGAACTGCGCCAGCGCGCTCAATCGCCACTGGTTCAACCAGGTTCCAGGATCGGAGAGTATCAGGTCGTGCCAATGCGAGATCACCCAGATCCGATCACCGGGATCATGTAGATCGGTCAGATCAAGCTGGATCATCTTTCCCTGCGCAGGGGCGTAGGCCACCAGGACCGGCGCCTTCCCCGCCTTGAGTGACAGACGGCTGCGCTCCGCGTCGGCGCGAATGTAATCGTATTGGGCGACAAGATGCGTGCAGCTGTCGCGCGCCGGGAGGGCCGATTGTAAGCGCACGTCGAACCAATAGGTGGGATGAAGCACTAGGCCCTGCCTAGCCCAGCCGAGATCTGTCGGGTCCGCGACAGCGTTCAACGCGCCTTTGAAGAACGCACGGCAGAGCGCCACATTGTCCGCCATTCCGTTCTCCAGCAGCAATAGCCCATAAACCCCATCCTCACTGCTGGGCGGATGATCGGCCCCGAGCAGAGCAGAGACTGCAATGGCGGTTTTTGCTGGCACGAGCAACGACGCCAGTGCGGCTGACTCGAGCGGAATCAAGGCGATGCCCTCGCCATGGGGATGAAGCGGTGGCGGCGGTGCCGCTGCGACCGGTATTGGCACTGGTTCGGCAGCACATCCGGCAAGAACCGTCATCACGGCAAGCCAAGCGACATCACGCAGCCAGCGGTGATGGATCATTTCTTGCCTCCAATCCAACGACCGATGGCATTGGCAAGCATCACGCAAACGACGAGGATCAGAACCCCAGGTGCCGATTGCGGCGAATATTCCAACGCCCATACCACGAGTTCAGCCAGCACGGCAGCGAGCAATGTTGATATTGTCGCTTTCCACATGATTGGTTCGCTCCCACTCGCACCATGAATTTTGCGATCATCATGACACGAAATGGCTTCGACATTGCATCAAAACGGCAATTGGGATGATGCAACATTTTTGTGATCTGTCGGCGTCGGACACCCGCAGCCCGGCCTCGCTGCGCGTGTCCGACGTCCGCATGTCGGATATCAGCCCAACACGTCAGCCAGTGCCGCGGCAGACCGCCCATTGGCAATCCAAG